>SLSG01000044.1 GCA_007130545.1 Bacteroidales bacterium
GCTCACCACGTGACAGGTCGGTCAGGGCGGAGCAGATTGACTGCCAGCATGCCTTCAGGCCATTTCAGGACTGGATCGAACTGGACAGCAAGATTGAATATTGAGCGGCCATGCATGCAATCGAGCCCCACTACGCGTGGAGGCACCATTATGTTGCCGAGGAGGATGAGCGTTCTCCCTTATATGGAAGGGAATACAGCGAATTGTATTTCACCCACGCCATTTACAACTACCTGATCCATCCCCAATGGGATGAAATCGGTTCACCGACCCTGTTCATCAAGGTCCTTTTTGCCGATTACGACGAGGGTTACTGCATTATTGAGATGATTGGCGAGTGGAATGACTGCCTGCACAACGACATCATGTTTTTGAAGCGCAACATCATAGAACCCATGGTGGAGGCGGGACTTAACAAGTTCATCCTGATTGGGGAAAATGTATTGAATTTCCATTCGTCGGATGATTGCTACTACGAGGAATGGTTTGATGAGCTGGGGGACGGCTGGATCGCCGCCATCAATTTCAGGGAGTTTGTCATACGGGAGTTCGAACAGGCAAATATCGACTATTACTTTGCCTTCGGGAAAGACCTAATTGATTTAAGCTGGAGAAAATTCACCCCTGTTCAGCTGTGTGAATTGATCGACAGGCGCATGATGAAGCGCCTGAACCCCTGAGATCACCTGGAAACACCCGCCTGGCCTATTTTTTTTGCTGTCAGCTCCTCCCGGTGGCTGCTGATGTCCCGTGCAAGCGCTTCGACCTGCTCGAACAAATCGGCCTCGTCCACGGTAAGCAGTTCCCTGTTTACCATCAGGGGTTTGCCGTCCACATATACGGAATGTACATCCGACCCTCTCAGACTGTAAACGATCAGGGAATACAAATTGTACACCGGGTGGGCGTGTGGCCGGTTCAGGTCCAGCAGGATCATGTCGGCCCGTTTGCCCGGCTCCAGTGATCCGATCTGAGCATCCATTCCGAGTAAGCGTGCCCCTCCGATTGTGGCAACCTCCAGGACGGTACGCGCATCCATCACGGTAGGGTCCATTTGTGTGATCTTATGGGAAAAAGCACAGGAACGCATCTCATCGAACATGTCCAGGTCATTGTTACTGGCCACTCCGTCTGTGCCAAGGCCCACCGTCACGCCCAGTTCGAGCAGGCGGGGGATGGGGGCAACGCCGCTGGCAAGCTTCATATTGCACTGGGGGTTATGTGCGACGCCGGCACCACGCAGGGCCACGAGTTCCATGTCTGAATCCGTCAGGTGTACGGCATGTGCCAGGATCAACCCTTTGCCAAGCACACCGATATCGTCCAGGTAGCGGGCGGGGGTCACCCCGTATCTATCCATGATCAGGTCAAATTCCCATCGTGTCTCAGCCAGGTGGGTATTGAACGGCACCCCATACTTTCCGGCCAGCTCAAATGCCTGCTGGTATACCAGGGAGGAAGCAGAGTAAACCGAATGCACCGAAACCCCCACGGTGATCAGCGGGTGTGGCCGGTATGCCTGTATCATTTCCTCTGAAAAGCGGAGGGCGTCGGCGGGAGTCGGACTGTTGGGCACGGGGAAGTCGATCAGTCCCTCTGTCAGTACCGCACGCATCCCGGCTTTGTCCACCACTCCTGCCACTTCATCGCTATGATAATACATATCGTTGAACGTGGTGGTACCGCTGCGAATCATTTCGGCCAGGGCCAGCTTTGTTCCAAGGCGCACATTCTCTGGCAGGACAAAAGCAGACTCCACCGGGAATATATGGTCATACAGCCATTGCTTGAGTGGGATGTCATCGGCATAGCCCCTGAAAATGGTCATCGGGGAATGGGTGTGGGTGTTTACCAGCCCAGGCATCAGCAACATTTTTCTCCCATCGATCATGCGGGCGGCCCCGTAACGTTCCAGTACATCCCTTGTGTTCCCTACGGCGACGATGATCCCATTGGCAACGGCCACTGCACCCTTTTCAAAGAGTCGGTATTTCTGGTCCATGGTCACCACATAGGCATCGTGAATGATCAGATCGGCATGCAAAGCAGGGGTATCTTCAGGGAACTTTTCCATAGGGCAAGAAAATAAACAGGGGCGAAATTTTTCAAAGTTAACAAATACGGGGCATAAAAGTTTAAGCTCCCAACCGCATGCCGGATTTACAAACAATTGCGGTCAGGCCGGGATCCGTTATCCCGAATTTTACTATTTTAGCTTCCGAAGCCGCCCGTCTATGTTCCGGGCCCAGCGGAAACTTTAATAACCCATCCGATGATAGAAAAAATCAATGAAACAGCAGATTTCCTGAAGAAAAAAACCGGCATGCAACCAAGGGCAGGCATTGTTTTGGGTTCAGGGCTTGGCGGACTTGTCAAGTCGATAGAGGTGAAGCATTCACTGGATTACCGTGACATCCCGAACTTCCTCACGTCCACTGTGGAAGGCCATGCCGGCAAGCTGATCTTCGGCTTGCTTGAAGGAAAAGAAGTGGTCGCCATGCAAGGCCGTTTCCATTATTATGAGGGGTATCCGATGCAGCAGGTAACTTTCCCGATCAGGGTGATGAAGTTGCTTGGGGTGCGGACCCTTTTTCTTTCAAATGCCGCCGGCGGATTGAATCCGGCCTTTGAGGTGGGGGACCTGATGCTGATCCGTGACCACATCAATATGTTTCCTGAAAACCCGCTGCGCGGCAAGAACCTGGATGCGCTTGGAACACGTTTCCCGGAAATGAGTGAGACCTACAGCAGGGTGCTGATCGGGAAGGCAAAGCGGATCGCCGTGGACAACCACATCAAGATACAGTCCGGCGTATATATCGGCAGTCCGGGTCCGACTCTGGAAACCCCTGCCGAATACCGGATGTTCCGCATCCTTGGGGCGGACTCAACCGGCATGTCCACCGTTCCGGAGGTGATTGTGGCCCGTCATATGGGCATTGAGTGCTTCGGTATTTCGGTGATTACCAACCTGACTGAGCCATCGGAAATGGAAAAACCGACGACACATGACGAGGTCCAGAATGTGGCGGAAACGGCGGAGCCGAAGATGACCTTTATCTTCAGGGAATTGATCAAGAGCCTTTAACCGGCTAACGGGACCGACGATAATGCAGCTTCTCGAAAACCGTCCAGGTCTCCCCCTGGTCCGTGCTGCGCAATCGCTCCAGCAGGAAATAACCGGGTTCATCAAGATGAATCCTGTACTGCAACGGGGTTTTATTCTCCCCTTGTGTGCTGTGGACATTCTCCAGCACCAGTGTCCCGTCATTAAATCCTCCCTCGAACACTTCGGTGGCCGGAAAAAAGTCATTCAGCACACTTAGCTGGTAAAAACCGTCACGGCGGTGATGGGTAAGGGTCATGAGGTGGTTGGCCGGAAAAGCCCCGCCATAGAAGATAGTGGATTGAAGCACGTCCTGATGGCCCCAGCCAATCGAGGTGGTGGTGCTGTCGGCCACCACCCAGTTGCCCAGGCGGTTCGGCATTTCCACCTGAACGTCCCACTGCCCCTCCATTACAGA
>SLSG01000133.1 GCA_007130545.1 Bacteroidales bacterium
CCTGGGATGGCATCACGTAAACCTGGCGGGACCCGCTGTACTCTGCCGAGAACGCGATCCATTCCCCGTCCGGTGAAATCTTCGGGAAGAGTTCCAGTCCGATGTGCGAGGTCAGTTGTCTGGCGTCCCCGCCGGCAGCGGGTACCGTCCAGAGGTTTCCGGCATACACAAAAACGATCTGGTCACCGCTGATGTGCGGATAACGCATCAGCCTGGCGTCATCTGCTGCTTTTATACTGCCGTATGCCGCAGTCAATAAGAATAGTAGAAATAGTTTCTTCAGATTTACATTCATAATCGGTGAGTGATTTGGTTTAACGATGTATAACCGCATGAGGCCGGGGCAGCATCTATGCAGCATACCGGCTTTAGTGTCGGTTCAGAAAAAAAACAGGGCTATTGCCTGTAAACGATGGAATTGATGTTCATCCCGGCGCCAACGGAGGCAAAAATTATCAGGTCACCGTTGTTGATCTGGTGTTCGGGAAGGTCGCCCTTCATTATCATATCATACAATGTGGGCACGGTGGCCACGGAACTGTTCCCCAGCTCGTGGATATTCATGGGCATGACCTCCTTGATGTTGGGATGTACTCCGAACAGGCGGTAGAAGCGCTTCACAATGGCTTCGTCCATTTTTTCATTGGCCTGGTGCAGCAGAATTTTTTTAATCTCCTCAATGGGCACACCCGCCTTGTCGAGCGACATCTTCATGGCGTGTGGGACATTGGATATGGAGTATTCATATATTTTCCTTCCGTGCATTTTGATGTACCTGACTTTGGGATCGCTTTCCGGGGCATTGGATTTTCCCAGGTAAAGGTAGTAGGCCTCTTCCTCTGTGTGACTTACGGTGGCAGAGGCGAGCACCCCTCTTTTTTTGTCAGACAGGTTTCCTTCTAAAATGGTGGCCCCGGCCCCGTCAGAGAAGATCATGGTATCCCGGTCGTAATTGTCCACGACACGCGACAGGGTTTCCGCACCAATGACCAGGCAACGTTTGGCAAGCCCTGACCGAATGAAGGAATCGGCCTGGATAAAACCCTGCACCCAGCCGGGACAGCCGAATATCAGGTCGTAGGCAACGCAAGCCGGGTTTTTGATCCCCAGCATATGCTTCACCCTGGCGGCCAGGGAAGGCAGCAGGTCGGTCTGTATGGTCCCATTGACCACATCTCCGAAATCATGGGCAAGGATGATATGGTCGATGGTCTCCCGGTCAATGCCGGCAGACTCAATGGCCCTTTCCGCTGCGATGGCCGCGATCTGGGAGGTGGTCTGGTCTTCTGTCACCCACCTTCTTTGGGCGATGCCGGTGATGTCCCGGAATTTTCTGACCACTTCCTCTCCAGGGCTGTCGATCAGGCTTTCATCCTTCTCAAAAAAAGTTTGCTTGGCAAACAGGCTGTTGTCGATCACGCGTGATGGGATATAGCTGCCTGTGCCTGTTATGACTGTATTCAGGAATTCCATAAAATAACATTTAAAAGAATAAAGCTGGCAAAAGTACGACAAAATACTTTTTGCCCCGGCAAAGATAATTATTTATTGCCGGGTGTTTAAAATGCAAACATCCGGCAATATTATTAAATTTTTTCCATACGGCATCTGTTTGTGCCCGGGTCTTTTTCACGGGAAGCTTTTTGGTTTATTGTTTACCTTTGTTGTTCAGGGATGAACCTTATCTGAACTTTTATTTATGATCCACCTCTTCATCCAGTTTGTTTCGCCTGGCTTTCTGTTCGCCTTGCTGGCCATCTCCATTCCCATACTCATTCACCTGTTCCACTTCAGGCGCTTTCGCCGGGTGTTTTTCCCAAATATCTCCTTCCTGCAGCAGCTCAGCGATGAGTCAAAAAAACAATCCAGGATAAAACACCTGCTGGTGCTGGCTGCCAGGATACTGGCCATTTCGGCCCTGGCAATGGCCTTTGCGAAGCCATATGTCCCGGTTGGAGGGGAACGGATATCGTCGGATGGCAACCAGGTCAGTATTTACATCGACAATTCCTTCAGCATGGATGCCATTGGGACTTCCGGCCGTCTGCTGGACCAGGCCAAAAGCCGGGCCCTGGAAATTGCCTCCTTATACCAGGCTGCCGACAGGTTCCTTTTGTTGACCAACGATTTTGAAGGGCGGCACCAGCGCTTTGTAAGCCGGGAGGAACTGGAGTCCATGGTCCGGGAAGTAGGCATTTCCTCCAGGGTGCGGATCCTGACGGAGGTCATGGAAAGGAAAGCGGTATTGTTTTCGGATGAACCATCAGGAAGCAGAAGTTCCTACTATATAAGTGACTTTCAGAAAAACACCACATCTCTGGAAGGGGCAGAACCCGATAGCCTGACAGCCACCTACTTTATTCCCCTTTTTGCCCAGCGGTCTGACAATGTGTACGTAGATACCTGCTGGTTCGATTCCCCGGTCAAGCTCCCTGGCCAGACGGCCAGGATGATTGCCAGTATCCGCAATGACGGGGATGAGGCACTTAGCGGACAACCTGTCAGATTGTATATCGATGGGGTGCAAAGAACCCTGGCGTCATATGATCTGGCAGGCAGGGGGGAGGCAGAGGTGGAGCTGAACTGGACGATCGGTCCTCCGGGCTTTTACCATGGCTGGGTGGAAATCATCGATTATCCTGTGACTTTCGATGACCGTCTGTACTTCAGCTATGAGGTTCGTTCACAAACCCCGGTGCTCTCCATCGATCAGTCGGGCGAAAACCGTTTTCTTCGTGCATTGTACGGCCAGGATTCCATTTTCCTGTTCCGGTCCACTCCTTCCTTCTCCATCGATTATTCCTCGTTCCCCAGGTTCAACCTGATTATTTTGAATGGACTGGACCATTTGCCAGCCGGACTTATCACGGAGCTTCAGGAGTTCGTCAGGAACGGGGGTAGCCTGGCGGTATTTCCCGGTCCCGACATCGATCTCCTTTCTTACCAGGAGCTCTCGGATGTCATGGAACTGGACGTGTTCAACCGCCTGGATACTTCTGACACAAGGGTCTCCTCAATAGATGAGCTGCACCCTGTTTACCTTGATGTGTTTGATGAACTGCCGGAGCAGGTCGACCTGCCAAGGGTCTCCAGCCATTACCGGATCAGCGGTACGACGCGGTCCAGTGCCCGGCACCTGCTGGTGCTGCAAAACGGAGATCCGTTCCTCACCCACCAGTCGGTAGGAGACGGGGAGGTGTTTCTGTCTGCCGTGCCTCTGGATGAGCATTTCAGCAATTTTCCGCGACATACGCTATTCGTACCCACCATGTTCAATATGGCCATCCAAAGCCAGTCCCTCCGGCCAGCCTATCACACCATCGGTAGCGACATTCCTTTGCAGCTCCGGGATGCATCGTTGCGGTCAGGGGAGGTGCTGAAGCTGCGTGGAGAGGACATGGAGATGATCCCCGGGCAGCGGCGTTCCGGTAACCGCCTCCAGCTGCTGTTGCATGACCAGGTGACCAGCGCGGGCAATTACCTGCTTTATTCCGGGAATGATTCGCTAAAGGCCTTGTCTTTTAACTATGACAGGCGGGAATCCCTGATGGATGCCTATGACACTGCATCGCTTTCCGGACTGCTAATGGATTCCGGTCTCCCATGGATCCATGTGATCGACGCAGGCACCGTGGATTTTGAACGGGCTTTTCAGGAATACCGTACAGGGCATCAGCTTTGGCGGCTTTTCCTGTTGCTGGCGCTGGCATTTCTGCTGGCCGAAGTGTTGTTGTTAAGGTTCTGGAGGTAATCATACTGCAAATATTATTAACTTTGCAGCGCTTTTTTGCATGATTGCCATGGCCCAGCTTCTCCCCGACAATCCGATCCAGCCTGACAGCACTCAGGCAGAACCTCCCCATGGTGGTGACGGTCCCAAGACCACGCGTCTATCCGGGATGTACGAGGACTGGTTCCTGGACTATGCATCCTATGTGATCCTGGAACGTGCTGTTCCGGAGGTGCATGACGGGCTGAAGCCGGTGCAGCGCAGAATCCTTCATGCCATGAAGGAACTTGATGACGGACGCTTCAACAAGGTGGCCAATATTATCGGCCATACCATGAAGTATCATCCGCACGGGGATGCCTCCATAGGCGATGCCCTGGTGCAGCTGGGGCAGAAAGACCTGTTGGTTGACACCCAGGGAAACTGGGGCAACATCCTTACCGGTGACAGTGCTGCCGCACCAAGGTATATTGAGGCAAGGCCTTCCAGGTTTGCACTGGATGTGCTTTACAACAGCAAAACAACCGTTTGGAAGACAAGCTACGATGGCAGGAACAAAGAGCCTGTAAACCTGCCCGTTAAATTCCCGCTGCTATTGGCCCAGGGGGTGGAAGGCATTGCAGTCGGATTGGCCTCGAAGATCCTTCCCCATAATTTTGTGGAGCTGATCGATGCGTCCATCGGCTACCTCAGGGGGGAGGACCCATATGTATTGCCGGATTTTCCTTCCGGCGGACTGGCAGATTTTTCCAAATACAATGGCGGCATGCGGGGAGGCAAGGTGCGCGTCCGTGCCCGCATCCAGATCCTTGATAAGAAAACTTTGGTTATCAATGAGATTCCGTATGGTACCACCACCGGAAACCTGATGGACAGCATTGTAGCAGCCAACGACAAGGGCAAGATCAAGATCCGGAAAATCGAAGACAATACGGCCGAGAAAGTGGAGATTCTGGTCCACCTGGCCCCGGGCATCTCTCCTGACCAGGCCATCGATGCCTTGTATCTGTTCACTGATTGTGAGGTGAACATCTCCCCCAATTGCTGCGTGATTGATGTGGACAGGCCCCGCTTTTTAAACGTGAACGAGGTATTGAAAATCTCGGCCAGCCATACCGTCGAGCTTCTGAAGAAAGAATTGGAGATAGAGAAGCACGAATTGCTTGAACAGATTCTTTTCGGCAGCCTGGAAAAAATCTTCATTGAGAAGCGAATCTACCGCAAGATTGAGGAGTGTGAGACCTGGGAGTCGGTGATCTCGACGATCGACAAGGGGCTGCAGTCCTATAAAAAATTGTTTTACAGGGAGGTCACCCGCGATGACATTGTTCGACTTACCGAAATCCGGATCAAGCGCATCTCCCGCTTCGACTCCTTCAAGGCAGATGATGTGCTGCAGGGCCTTGAGGAAAAGCTCGAAAAGGTGAACCACCACCTGGCCAATCTGGTCGATTATGCGATAGATTATTTTTCCCGCATCCGTGAAAAATATGGAAAGGGCAGGGGACGTCGGACGGAGATCAGGCTGTTCGATACCATAGAGGCGGCGAAGGTAGCGGTTGCCAATGAAAAGCTCTATGTAAACCGTGCCGAGGGATTTGCCGGTACCGCCCTGAAGAAGGATGAGTTTGTGTGCGAGTGCTCAGACCTGGATGACATCATTGTGTTCAGGGAGGACGGGACATTCCTGGTGACCAGGGTGACCGGGAAGTCATTTGTCGGAAATCAGATCATCCACATTGGCGTCTTTGACCGCAACGACGACCGCACGATCTACAATATGATTTACCAGGATGGCCCCAAGGGGACGGCCTATATGAAGCGGTTCCCGGTAAAGGGCGTGACACGCGACAAGGAATACGATCTGACCAGGGGCAACAAGGGCAGCAAAATACTGTACTTTACTGCCAACCCCAATGGGGAGGCCGAAGTCGTGACCGTGCACCTGAGGCACAAGCCAAAACTCAAAAAACCTGTTTTCGAACTGGACTTCAGCGAACTGGCCATCAAGGGCAGGGCGGCCGCAGGCAATATTCTTACCAAACATACCATCCGGAAGATCGTGTTGCGTGACCAGGGGGTTTCCACCCTTGGTGCCATGGACATTTGGTTTGACGAGGCCGTTCTTCGCCTGAACAATGACAAGCGCGGCACCTATCTGGGGGCATTCCAGGGGGAAGATCGGATCCTGGCTGTTTATTCCACCGGGAGCTACAGATTGCTGCCCATTGACCTGTCCGCCCATTTCGAAGAGAAACCCGTGCTGATCGGAAAGTACTTCCCGGGCATGGTGCTGACGGCTGTTTATCTGGACGGGGAATCCGGGTCCCCTTATATGAAACGCTTCGAACCGGAATCCAACGGCAAGGCCATCGGGTTTATCGGAGAGCATAAGGACAGCCGCCTGCTGCTGGTTACAGACCAGATCGCTCCGCGCCTGTATATCCGGTTCCCCGAATCCCCGCGGCGCCTTCGTACGGAAGAAGAACTGGATGCCGTCGAGTTCATCGCGGTCAAAGGCATAAAAGCCAGGGGCAAGCGCATTGCCACGGTGGAGACCGAGGAGATGAAGTGGCAGGAGCCGGAGTCTGGGGGGACGATCCGTGAACAGGATTCGCCAGACGGGGAGACCCATGGGCAGGATGCCCCAGAGGGAAAGATTTCTGGGCAGGATGCACCTGACCGGGAGATCCGTGATCAGGATGCACCGGCCGGAGAGGCCCCTGCAAATGGAGCAACTTCCGGCGGGATCCGGAAAGAAAAAGTAACGCAAACGGAACCGGATGAGCCAGGCCAGGAGGACCCTCATGCTCCTACTAAGCAAGCTGCAAAAAGGAAGCCCGGTCCGGAGGACAAACAACGGCAGATCCGCCTGGATCTGGATATTTAATTTATAAGATGATCAGAATCGGAATCAATGGGTTTGGCAGGATCGGGAAGCTGGTTTTCCGGCTAATGGCGCAACGCAGCGATATGGAGGTCGTGGCAGTGAACGACCCCATGCTGTTGAAAACTTTGGTGCATTTGCTGAAGTACGATTCGGTACACGGGCGTTATGGACAGGATATACAAGGCGATGAGTCGTCCGGAATGCTTGCCGTGAACGGGAAAAAAATAAAAAAATACGCCCACTATCAGCCTTCCAGAATTCCATGGAGCGACCACCGGGTTGACATTGTGATCGAGTCTTCGGGTATTTTTCTCACAAAGGATGGACTGAACGGACATCTGCAGGCGGGTGCCGGGAAGGTGGTGCTTACCTGTCCGGCCAAGGAAAAACTGGATGCAATGGTCGTGATCGGGGTCAATGAACAATTGCTCTCACCGGCTCACCGGCTCATCTCCAATGCTTCCTGTACCACCAATTGTGTGGCGCCGGTGCTGAAGGTGCTGAATGAACGCTGGGGTGTGGACCGCGCTTTCCTGAACACCGTTCATCCTTATACCAATAGCCAGAATGTAATGGACGGCCCTCACCAGGACCTCAGGCGGGCCCGCTGTGCCAATGAGAACATCATCCCTACCACCACCAGTGCCATCCGTGCGGTAAAGGATATCATGCCTGAACTGCAAGGCCGCTTCGACGGTTTTGCCACCAGGGTACCGGTGAGCGACGGGTCATTTGTGGAGTTGACAGCCGTGCTCAGGGAACATACCAGTCCGGAAGAGATCAATGACCATTTTCAGCAGCTTGCAGCCGGCCAGATGAAGGGCATTCTGGAATACTGCACCGACCCGCTGGTGTCAAAGGATGTCGTCGGAAACCCCCACTCTGCCGTTTTTGATGCCCTCAGCACCCGGGTTCTCGGGGGAAACTTCGTACAGGTTGTGGCCTGGTACGACAATGAATATGCCTACTCCAGCAGGGTGGTGGACCTGGTCCGCCTGGTCAGCTCCCTTTAATGTAATACAAATCAATCATCTTCAGGATAACCTGCGTAGCCTTTTCCATGCTTTCCAGCGTGATGTACTCATATTTCCCGTGGAAATTATGTCCCCCGGCAAAAATGTTCGGACATGGAAGGCCCATATAGGATAGTTTTGAACCGTCTGTTCCACCGCGTATAGGCCGGATGATCGGCAGTATCCCCAGTTCCCGCATGGCCTGTTCGGCAATTTCCACTGTATGGTAAACTGGTTCAACCATTTCCCGCATATTAAAGTACTGGTCCTTCATCTCGATCTTCACCGTTCCTTCCCCGTACTTTTTGTTCAGGAAGTCCGCCGTATCCAAAATGAAAGCCTTTTTGTGTTCGAACTTCTGCCGGTCGTGGTCGCGAATGATATACTGCAGGCTCGCTTCCTCCACTGTGCCTTCAAATTTCATCACATGGTAAAAGCCCTCATATCCCTCTGTATACTCGGGACGGTCGAATACGGGAAGCAGGCCATTAAACTCCATGCCGATGATCAGGGCGTTTATCATCTTGTGCTTGGCATCTCCCGGGTGTACGTTCCGGCCCTGGATATTCACCTTTGCGTGTGCGGCATTGAAGTTTTCGAACTGTAGTTCACCTAGCTCGCTGCCATCCAGGGTATAGGCATATTTGGCCCCGAACTTCTGCACATCGAAGCGGTCCACACCCTTACCGATCTCCTCATCAGGCGTAAACCCGATTTTGATGGTGCCATGCTTGATGTCCGGGTTTTGGACCAGGTGCTCAATCGCGGTCATGATCTCGGCTATGCCTGCCTTGTCATCGGCCCCCAGGAGCGTAGTTCCGTCAGTGGTAATCAGTGTTTGCCCTGCATAATTGGCCAGCATCGGGAAATCCACAGGCCTGAGGTACATGTCCTTTTCCTTGTTCAAAAGCACATCCTTGCCGTCATATTGCTCAATGATCTGCGGTTTGATGTTGGCCCCGCTCATATCCGGACTGGTATCCACATGGGCCACAAGTCCGATGACCGGGATGTCCCTTTCCGTGTTGGCCGGCAGGGTGGCGGTCACATATCCGTGTTCATCAAGGGCTGCGTCCTTCAGTCCGAGTTCCAGCAGTTCATCCACCAGCATTCTTGACAGGTCAAGCTGTTTGGCGGTGCTGGGAAAGGTGTCTGATGCCGGATCACTCTGGGTGTCGATGGCAATATAGCGTAGAAATCGTTTCAGAATCTTTTCTTTCATTTTGACTTCCATTAAAGGGTTTGTTATCTCTTGTTTTAATTAAAATAATCGGATAGGTTTTTACCATTCGCCCGCGATTCCTAAGATCCTTAATCTGTGGTTTTGGCCTTCAACGCATTTCGGTACAAATAGGTGCAAAGCAATGCAAACATAAGCAATCCCAGCCACTGCGATCCCGGATGTGCAAGCCAGCGGTTGGCCTCCAGATTGAGTCCACCGAATTTAAGCAACGCACTGATCACCCCCATGAGCGCACCTCCGGCGATGAACCCGCTGGCGATCAGGGTTCCCCTTTCGCGGCGTTTGGTGTTGAGCAGGCTGTCTGTGCTTCGGTTCATGACATAGTAGGATATAATGCCACCGACCAGCAGGGGGGTGTTCAGGTCCAATGGGATGAACATCCCCAGTGCAAAGGCCAGGGCCGGTACACCCATCATGGTCAGGATGAGTGACAGGAAAGCCCCTGCGCCGTAGAGCAGCCAGGGGGCTGATCCGCCTGTCATCATGGGTTCGATCACCGCGGCCATCGCGTTCGCTTGTGGGGCAACCATGGCATCCGGTCCGGTGAACCCGTAAGTCTGGTTCAGAATGATGATCACACCGCCGACAGTGGCTGCTGAAACAATGGTGCCAAGGAATTTCCAGCTTTGCTGTTTATAGGGGGAGGATCCCAGCCAGTATCCGATCTTCAGGTCGTTGATGAAACCGCCTGCCATGGCCAATGCAGTACAGACCACCCCGCCGATGATCAGGGCAGCGACCATGCCTGAAGTACCCGACAATCCGACGGAAGTCATGATCAGCGAAGTCAGTATGAGCGTCATCAGCGTCATGCCCGATACCGGGTTGGTGCCTACGATGGCAATGGCATTGGCTGCCACCGTGGTGAACAAAAAGGAGACGACCATCACAATCAGCAGTCCGATGAGCGCATGGGTGAGGTTCTGCACAACCCCGAAATGGAAAAAGATCAGGATCAGCAAGGCAGTTACGATTGTCCCCCCCAGTATCAGGCTCATGGGAAGATCCCGCCTGGTGCGTATATTGCTATCTGCATTTGCATGTTTGCTGAATGTCTCCTTGACTGCCAGGTTCACGGCCGTGCGGATGATCTTCGAGGAGCGGATGATGCCGATGAGGCCGGCCATGGCGATGCCTCCGATGCCGATCATCCGGACATAGTCGCGGAAGATGACCTCCGGAGCCATCCCGGCAATTGCGTTGGCTTCGCCTCCGAATGCCGCGGCAGCATGGGCGATCATCGGGATGATAACAAACCATCCGACAAAAGACCCGGCACAGATAATCACCGCATACTTCAGTCCGATGATATACCCCAGTCCGACTATCGCCGCACCCAAATTTAATTTGAATACGAGCTTGGCCTGGTCGGCAAGAAACTCCCCATAGGGGATTACCCGGGTCTCAAACACCTCGTTCCACCATCCGAAAGTGGCGATCACAAAGTCGTAGATCCCGCCAATGAGACCGCTGAATAACAGCACCTTGGCCTGACTGCCTCCCCTTTCGCCTGACACCAGCACCTCCGTGGTGGCGGTTGCTTCCGGGAAAGGGAACCTGCCATGCATCTCCGCAACAAAGTATTTCCTGAACGGGATCAGGAACAGTATGCCCAGAAATCCTCCGAGCATGGAAGAAAAGAAAACCTGGTAAAAATGTGCCTCCAGGTTGAGGATGTACAATGCGGGCAGCGTAAAGATGGCACCGGCAACGATCACGCCGGAGCTTGCCCCGATTGACTGTATGATCACATTCTCACCAAGCGCATTCTTTCGCTTGGTGATGGCTGAAAGTCCGACAGCAATAATGGCAATCGGGATGGCTGCCTCGAATACTTGTCCGATCTTCAGGCCAAGGTAGGCAGCGGCTGCGGAGAAGATCACCGCCATTAGCAAACCCAGCGAGACAGACCGGAAATTCACCTCGGGATAGATTTTTCCCGGTACCATCACGGGTATGTATTCTTCCCCCTCATTCAGTTCCCTGTAAGCATTATCGGGCAGGCCCTTAATCTGGTTGTTGGTTTCTTCCATAATCAAACAAATTAGGTTATTGGAAATAGCGGTTCGATGAATTATTTTTCAAGCATGATGCCGGCTACGAAGCGGCCCGTGACCCCGGCATCCGCCCTGGCGGAGAAAAAGGTGTCGCTGTGGCACTGGGTGCAGATTTCCGCCGTTTCGATATTTGACTCCTTCAGTCCCATTTCGAGCAATTGTCTTTTGTTTGCCTGCCATTGGTCAAAAATATATTTTCCTGCCTTTGGGGAAGGTTTGAGAATGCCGGCTGTATTGCCAAGTGCAAGTTCCGCCTCGTGCACTACGTCGGGACCAACTTCATAGCAGCATGGTCCGTTGGAGGGGCCCAGCGCGGCCAGGATATTCCCGGTCTTGCAGCCGTAATGCTGGATCATTTTCTCCACGGCATGGGGGGCGATCTTTTTAAGTGCGCCTTTCCATCCGGAATGCAGCGCGGCGATGACCCTTTCCACCGGGTCATAAAGCAGGATGGGTACACAATCAGCCACCTGCACTCCCAGGCAAATCTTTTCCACGTTCGTGATCATCCCGTCGGCATTTGGGATGGCCGTTTCCTTATCCACGGATCCCTTCCCCCTGGAGGCATCGTCCACAAGGACCACGTTTCCGCTATGGCACTGGTTGGCACAGGTGAACCGGTAAATGTCGATGTCAGTGGCCACTGACAGCAGTTTGCGGTTGCGAAGCACGTTGAGGTTGTTGTCGCCCACATGGAAGCCCAGATTCAGGCTTGAGAAATTTTTTTCGCTGATGCCGTTGTGCCGCGTGGAAACAAAGTGCTTAAGTCCGGGGATGGTGGAAAAGACATGAAAGGAATAAAGGGTGATGCCGTGCGATTCGGTTTTGATCATGGCGGGGCTTTGGTTGGCCATCAAATATAGAAAAAAAACCTATTTTGATTACTTTTAACAATAATTTTAGAAAATGGCCGGAATCTACATACACGTCCCATTCTGCAGGCAGGCATGCCATTATTGCAACTTCCACTTCTCGGTTTCCCGGAAGCATACCGACCGTTACCTGGAATGCCTGCTACGGGAGATTGACATGCAACGAAACTTTTTCGGGGAGCCTTCCGGCGGGAAACCAAATCTGGACAGCCTGTATTTCGGCGGCGGAACCCCATCTATCCTGGAGGTGGGGGCGTTAAACAAGGTGTTTGAAAAGTTGTCAGATTATTTTTCATTCGGCTCCCAAACGGAGATTACCCTCGAGGCCAATCCCGACGACCTGGACAGGGAAAAGCTGCAGGCGCTTAAGCAAAGCCCGGTGAACCGTCTCAGCATCGGGATCCAATCCTTTCACGCACCCGACCTGGCATATATGAACCGCATCCACGATCCCGCGCAGGCCGCACGCGCCATTGACAATGCATTGGCTGCAGGTTTTGGAAACCTGACCGTGGACCTGATTTACGGCACCCCGACCATGGATGACCATGTGTGGAAAAACAACCTGCAAAAGTTCATAGATTACCAGATTCCCCATTTGTCTGCGTATGCCTTGACCGTGGAGCCCAAAACACCCCTGGCGGTAAAAATCCGGCGCGGGCAGATGCCTCCTGTGGAGGAGGAGCGCACCGCCCTGCAGTTTGAGCTCATGGTGGAGGTGATGGACCGGGCGGGTTATGCCCATTACGAGGTATCAAACTTTGCCAGGTCCGGCCAATTTTCCAGGCATAACCTGTCCTATTGGACGGGGAAGTCCTACCTTGGACTGGGCCCATCTGCCCATAGCTTCCGGCCGGGGCAGCGATGGTGGAATGTATCCAATACGGGACAGTACATTGCCTCGGTCAGTGAGGGAGTGCTGCCATGCGAGACCGAGATACTGACCTCCGCCCAGCAGTTTGATGAGTACGTGATGACCTCACTCAGGACCATGTGGGGCTGTGCGTTGGACAAGGTGGAAAAAAATTGGGGCCGTGCCAGAAGGGAAATGCTGGTAAAACAGTCTGCAGGGCATATCCGCATGGGTTGGATGGTGGAAACCGCCGGACACCTGGTGCTGACGCCTAAGGGAATGCTGTTTGCCGACCGCGTCGCCTCAGACCTGTTCTGGGGGAAATAAAAAAACGCCGGAGCGAACCGCCCCGGCGTTTTTTTACGCAATCAGGCAGATCATTATTCAAATGCAAGTACCGATTTGCGGATGATTTCCACGCATTCAAGCAGCTGCTTTTCGGTGATAATCAGCGGGGGGGCAAAACGGATGATGTCCCCGTGTGTCGGCTTCGCAAG
>SLSG01000196.1 GCA_007130545.1 Bacteroidales bacterium
ATTGGGATAACCGGCACCAACGGAAAGACAACAATTGCAAACCTCCTTTACAATTTGTTTCAAACGCTGGGATATCCGTCCGGCCTTATCTCCACGGTAGGGAATATGATAGGGCAACGGGAACTGGAAACATCCTATACAACTCCGGACCCGGTTATTCTCAATGAGCTTTTACTGGAAATGGTCCGGGCCGGATGCAGCCATGCATTCATGGAGGTCAGCTCGCATGCCGTGACACAGAAACGCGTGGCCGGACTGCATTTTTCAGGCGGGGTGTTCACCAATTTGTCACACGACCACCTGGATTACCACGGCACGTTCAAGGCTTATCTTAAGGCAAAAAAAACCTTCTTTGACGGCTTGCCCGGCGAAGCCTTTGCACTGACCAACCTGGATGACAAGAATGGGATGGTGATGCTCCAGAACACCAGGGCGGTGAAAAAGACCTACAGCCTGCGCACAATGGCTGACTTCCGGGCCAGGGTGCTGGAATACGGCTTTGAGGGCACCCATCTACGGATCGGGGAAGAAGAGGTCTGGTGCAAGCTGATCGGGACCTTTAATGTGTACAACCTGCTGGCAGCCTATGGTGTGGCCTGCCTGCTCGGAGAGGATCCCGGAGAGGTCCTTAAATGCATCAGCAATATTGCCCCGGCAGAAGGAAGGTTTGACCACTTCCTGCTTCGCAGCGGGGCAATGGCCATAGTTGACTACGCCCATACCCCGGATGCAGTGGAGAATGTGCTGGAAACGATTACCGGGCTGAAAAAAGGAAACGAACAGCTGATCACGGTTCTGGGCTGCGGGGGCGACAGGGATGCCGCCAAGCGCCCGGTCATGGCCTCCCTGGCAGCCAGCTACAGCGACCGGGTAATCCTGACGAGCGACAATCCGCGGACCGAGGACCCGGCCAAGATCGTGGAGGATATGAAAAACGGACTGGATCCGGCGGGACGGAAAAAAACACTATCCATACTGAGCAGGAAGGAGGCCATAGAGGCCGCCTGCGCAATGGCAGGAAAGGGAGACATAATACTGGTGGCCGGGAAAGGTCATGAGAAATACCAGGAGGTCAACGGCATCAGACATGCCTTTGACGACAAGAAAATACTGAAGGAAGCACTAAGCGAATAAGCCATGTTCTACCATTTGTTCGAATACCTGGACAAGACGTTTGACCTACCCGGTGCGGGAGTGTTTCAGTACATTTCCTTCCGGGCAGGCATGGCGCTGATATTCTCGCTGTTTATCACGATGATATCCGGCGGACGGATCATCCGGCTGCTGCGAAGGAAGCAGGTGGGTGAGATGGTGCGGAACCTCGGTCTGGAGGGGCAGTTGAATAAGCAGGGGACCCCGACCATGGGCGGACTGATTATCATTGCAGGGATCATCATTCCAAGCCTGTTCTTTGCCAGGCTCGACAACATTTATGTCATCCTGATGATCGTTTCCACAATCTGGCTGGGGTTCATCGGCTTCGCCGACGATTACATCAAGGTGTTCAGGAAGGACAAGAAGGGCCTGCACGGGAAGTTCAAGATTCTGGGGCAGATCACCCTGGGCATACTGATCGGCACCACCCTGTATTTCCATGAAGGGGTTGTCATCAGGGAAAAGGGACCCGCCAGCCTGGCCTTTGAGACCACCAGTGAGATCCTGGGCATGGACACCCCCGCAGAGCAAACGACTGCGTTCACGCTGGAATCGGTAAAATCAACCAAAACGACCATCCCCTTTTTCAAGAACAACGAATTCGATTATGCGGTCCTGCTGAAATTTACCGGAAAAAACTACCAGAAATGGGCATTCCTTGTATTTATCCCCATCGTGATCCTGATTATCACCGCCGTTTCCAACGGGGCCAATATGACCGACGGACTCGACGGACTGGCCACGGGGACTTCGGCCATCATCGGGGTGGCCCTGGGTGTGCTGGCCTACGTTTCGGGCAATACGGTGTTCGCCAACTACCTGAATATAATGTATATCCCTATGACGGGAGAGTTGGTGATTTTCATCGCCGCCTTTGTCGGGGCATGCATTGGTTTTCTCTGGTACAACTCCTATCCGGCACAGGTGTTCATGGGGGATACCGGCAGCCTCTCACTGGGCGGGATCATCGCGGTGTTTGCCATTGTCATTCGCAAAGAGCTCATGATTCCAATCATATGCGGGATCTTCCTGATAGAGAACCTTTCGGTGATCATGCAGGTAGGCTGGTTCAAATACACCCGGAAAAGATTCGGGGAGGGAAGAAGGATATTCAGGATGGCCCCCCTGCACCATCATTACCAGATGAAAGGGATGCATGAGGCCAAGATTGTACAGCGCTTCTTCATTGTAGGAATTATCCTGGCCGTATTTGCGGTCATAACCCTGAAGCTGAGATGAGTATATACCTCGCAGTACTGGGAGCAGGAGAAAGCGGAACGGGAGCAGCCATACTGGCGGCAAAAAAAGGCTACGAGGTATTCGTGAGTGACAGCAACAGGATCAGCGAACAATACAAAAACGCTCTTATACATCATGGCATTCCCTGGGAGGAAGGGGGACATACCCCTGCCAGGATACTGAAAGCCGCAGAAGTGGTGAAAAGTCCCGGCATCCCCGACACGGCACCTATCGTCAGGGCGCTTCGCGGGATCAAGGTCCCGGTAATCTCTGAGATCGAGTTTGCCGGAAGGCATACAACGGCAAAGACGATCTGCATCACCGGAAGCAACGGGAAAACCACCACCACGCTGCTCACCGGACACATCCTGAAAAAAGCGGGTCTTAATGTGGCCACGGCGGGAAATGTGGGAAACAGCTTTGCATGGCAGGTGGCCACGTCATCTCCAGACATCTATGTGTTGGAGATATCGAGCTTTCAGCTGGACGGGATGTTCAGCTTCAGGGCAGACATATCGGTGCTGCTGAATATCACCCCGGACCACCTCGACCGTTACGGGAACAAATTTGACAATTACAGGCGGTCAAAGATGCGCATCATGCAGAACCAGACACCTGAAGACTACTGCATCTATTGCATGGATGACCACACCATCAGGGAATGCCTCACCAAAATAAAAACCGGGCCACGCCTGCTGCCTTTCTCAATAAAGGAGCAGCCGGCGGAAGGGGCCTGGCTGGAAAACGAAACAACCATGAAGATAAACGTGAAATCAGAGGAGTTTGAAATGGATACAAGGGAGCTGTCAATCGTCGGGAAGCACAATATCTACAACAGCATGGCCGGTGCCATCGCCGCACGCCTGCTGGATCTGCGCAAGGAGGTGATCAGGGAAAGCCTGAGCGACTTTCAGAATGCCGGCCACCGGCTGGAAGTGGTCGGCCATGTGCGGGGCATAGAATTCATCAACGACAGCAAGGCCACCAACATCAACTCCGCCTGGTTTGCGCTGGAGACCATGAACCGGCCGGTGGTGTGGATCATGGGGGGGCAGGACAAGGGCAATGATTACACCCTGATCC
>SLSG01000049.1 GCA_007130545.1 Bacteroidales bacterium
CGTGGCTGCTATTATCGGATTGGTGATAATCGTGGTGGGGTTTGCGCTTTTGGTCGCCCTGCTAACCGCCTTGTTTTTTGGCCCCCACCCCATCGTGTCCGGATATGGCCCCTGGTTGTTCTCGTTCCCCCATTTTTTCAGCCTGATCTTTGCTTCGGCCTGGGTGGGGCATCTGGCCACCGCGGCCCTGGTGCTGACTGTGGGCATTCCGCTTGTGGCACTGATTTATGCCGGACTGAACCTGATCTTCAATTTCAGGGTCAGAACCCGGGGAGTGGGGGCATTCATGTTCTTTCTGTGGATTGTCGGACTCAGCCTTTCCATTGGGGTGTCCATCCACGCGGCCCGGGAGTTTACCGCCCAAAGGACATTGCGCACCGAACACCGTTTTGAGCCGACTGCTTCTGACACGATATATGTCAAACTATCGCGCCAGCCCGGGCATTACGAAACAGTCGTGGAAATCCCCTCCGGCATGTTCGGGATATGGGATACCAGCCAGATTGGTGCGGACGGCAGGATCCTCGGAGTACCCCGGCTCCGCATAAGGGAACATGCGGGAGAGGATTTTCACATCACCATTACAAAGGAAAGCCGGGGCGGGTCTTATTTCCTGGCCACCAAAAGGAGTGAACAGATCGACTACGGTTACCTGCAGCAGGATTCACTGCTGTTGCTGGACCCCTATTTTTCATTCGACAGTTCAGATGGCTGGCGGGTGCAGAAGGTCCACCTGGAACTGTTTGTTCCGGAGGGGAAAGTCCTGGAGGTCGGTCAGGACCTGAGGCGCTGGATGCTTTAAGTGTCCGGATTGAACAATCCGCTGATTTTTTTACTTTTGTTATTGGATGCCTGACAAAGGCCTGAAATCATTTCGGTCTGGCTACAGCTTACAGTATAACCCTCCAAATGTTCCGCATGCCTGAAAAAAAAGAAATACTAGATGACTACCGCATTGCCAATGAAAGCAGGCAGGCCAGTATTCTGGGCCGGCGTGAGGTTCTGACGGGGAAGGCGAAGTTCGGAATTTTCGGGGATGGCAAGGAGGTTCCCCAACTGGCCATGGCCAAGGCATTCAAGAAAGGAGACTGGCGATCAGGCTATTACCGTGACCAGACCTTTATGCTTGCTTCCGGCATGTTGGAGCTGGAGGAACTTTTCAGCCAGCTTTACGGGGATACCGACATTCATGCCAACCCTTCCAACGGCGGAAGGATGATGAACAATCATTTTGCCACACGCAGCCTGAAGGATGACGGCAGCTGGAATGACCTGGCCGGACAAAAAAATTCCTCTGCGGATATTTCCCCAACGGCCGGACAAATGCCCAGGGCTCTGGGCCTGGCAATGGCATCAAAACTGTTCCGCAACCAAAAGGAACTGCACAAGCTGAAACACCTTAGCAAAAAAGGCAATGAGGTCTGCTTTGCCACCATAGGGGATGCCAGCACCAGCGAAGGGCATTTCTTTGAAACCATCAATGCGGCGGCGGTTATGAAAGTTCCCCTGGCCGTAGCGGTATGGGACGACGGATACGGCATAAGCGTTCCCAGGGAGTTTCAGACGGCCAGGGGCAGCATTTCCAAGGCCCTCGCCGGAATGGAAAAAACGGGAAAGGATGACTCTGGCATACTTATTTACAGGGAAAAGGCCTGGGATTATGCCGGACTCATCCGGATGTTCACGGAAGGCATTGATCGTTGCCGCAAGGAGCATGTGCCCGTGCTGTTCCACGTAAGTGAGGTCACCCAGCCATTGGGGCATTCGACCAGTGGCTCCCATGAGCGTTACAAATCAACGAAACGTCTGCAATGGGAAAAGGAATATGACTGCATTGCCCGTATGCGGCAGTGGATTCTCGATGAAAAAATCGCCACGGAAACCGAACTCGACGCCATCGAAAAGGAGGCAGTCGCCCGGGTAAAGGAAGTGCGCCGAAAGGCCTGGGACAATTTCCAGAAGCCCATTCTGGCCAGACGGGAGGATTTCATCAAAAAGGTCAATATCTCTTCCTGCAAATGCCTTAAAACGGACAAGATAGACCAGCTGCTGCAGGAGCTGGCGCGCATTGGCGAACCGACGCGCAAGGACATCATCTCTACAGGGAAAAGGATACTGCGACTGATCTGCAACACCTGCAGCCCGGAGAATTCCCTGAAGGAAATCGTTACCCAATGGCTGGCGGAAGAGTTCCGGGACAGCCAGACCCGTTACTCATCGCACCTTTACAGCCAGTCAGAACTGTCCCCGCTGTCGCTGAATGAGACCAAACCGGTTTACGATGAAGATGCCCCCATGGTTAACGGGCGTGAGATCCTGGTCACCAATTTCGACAGGCTGTTTCAGAAATATCCGGAAACCCTGATCTTCGGGGAGGATGTGGGCCATATCGGGGGAGTCAACCAGACCCTGGAAGGCATGCAGAAAAAATACGGCAACCTGCGGGTCGGGGATACCGGCATTCGTGAAGCCACCATTATCGGACAGGGTCTCGGCCTGGCCATGCGCGGACTTCGGCCCATAGCGGAGATTCAGTATTTCGATTATTTGTTGTTCGGTCTGCAGGTGATCAGCGACGACCTGGCCACGCTGCATTATCGCACGGCCGGCGGACAAAAAGCGCCGCTTATCATCAGTACGAGAGGACACCGGCTGGAGGGCATCTGGCATTCAGGGAGTCCACTGAGCATGGTGATCAACTCCATCAGGGGCGTCCATGTGCTGGTCCCTCGAAACATGACGCAGGCCGCCGGCTTTTACAACACGATGCTGCAATCCGACGACCCGGCCCTGATCATTGAGCCATTGAATGGCTACCGGCTGAAGGAAAGGATGCCGTCGAACATCGGGGATTTTACGGTCCCGCTCGGCAAGCCGGAGGTATTGCAGGAAGGAACCGATGTGACCCTGGTTACCTACGGGTCCTGCGTCAGAATCGCCCAGGATGCGATCAGACAGCTACAGGAGTTCAACGTCAGCGTGGAGCTGGTCGATGTGCAGACCCTCCTGCCTTTTGACCTGGATCACATGGTGGTGGAGTCCCTGAAAAAAACCAACAAGATTGTCTTTTTCGACGAGGACGTACCGGGTGGGGCCACGGCTTTCATGATGCAGAAGGTCATGGAGGAACAGGGCGGCTACTTATACCTGGACGCCGAACCCCTGACGATCACGGCAAAGGAGCACCGTGCCGCCTACAGCACCGACGGGGATTATTTCTCCAACCCCAATGCCGAGGATGTGTTCGAGGGCATCTATTCAATGATGCACCGGTACAAGCCGGAGGCCTACCCTGAAATTTTCTAGGAATCGCGCGCGCAGGCTTAGTAGTTCTCAGCCAGCTCTTCGAACCAGGCTTGCGGATGCCGGCAGGCAGGGCAGTTTTTAAGGGCTTTTTCCCCCTCGTAGATGTAACCGCACTTCTTGCAGAACCACTTGGTCTTCTCCGGTCTTTCAA
>SLSG01000319.1 GCA_007130545.1 Bacteroidales bacterium
GTTCCGGTTCCTATGGTAGCCGCAAATTGAAGTGCCAGCTGGCGAAATCCGAAAGGAGCCAGTTTTTTCACCAGCATGCGTTTGCGTTTATCGTCCTCCATAAGCGCCTGAACAACATAATCGGTAATGACCTCCTCTTTCAGCATTTTCAGACCGGAAACCTCAAGTTGCTTCTTTAATTCCGGGTATTTGCGGCCATAGCGAAAGTCAGTGTACAGCAAGAACCCTTTCGAGCGAAGCAGGCGGTAGGCCTCCTTCAGGAATGCCTGCATCCGGGGGTATCTGTGAGAGGATTCCACATTCAGAATGACATCGAATGAGTGGTCTTTCAGAAATGAAAGATTCTGGGCGTCCCCCTGGAGGAAACACAATCCCTTTTGCCTGTAATGCCTGTTGCAGAAATCCGTTGCCTCCCGCGTAAGATCCACCCCCATGGCCATGCGCGGTGAAAAAGTCCTGGCCAGATAATACAGTCCGCCACCCCGGCCGGAGCCAATCTCCAGTACATCCCTTTCCCTCAGATCCACCTCGCTGGCAAGAAGATGATACAGCTGCGCTGAATAGCGGTTTTCCTCAAAATCCGGATGAATGTTGAATGACACATTCGGGTTGGAATACCCGTAATTCATGAAAAGAATTTCGGCATTTTTATCAAGGGAGTGCACATAGCGATACCACATCCTGAAAAGCCATTCCCTTATGACCGTTTTTACCATTTATCTGATATTTTCAGCCCTTACAAGCATGTAAAGGTCATCAGTATCTCCTGGATTTCCATTACATAAATTCGGAGAAAAATTACATTATTCCCACATTTGAAGAATGTTTACCTTTGTGCAATGAAAGTGGTTTCCTATAACGTAAACGGCATCCGTTCTGCCATTTCCAAGGGTTTTCTGCAATGGCTGGAAGAGGCCTCGCCCGACGTGGTCTGCCTGCAGGAGACCAAGGCACAGCCTGAACAGGTGCCGGTATTTGAGTTTGAGTCGCTCGGATATCAAACGTTCTGGCACTCAGCACAGAAGAAAGGCTACAGCGGGGTGGCCATCCTGAGCCGTCCAAAGCCTGATAATATTCATCGTGGGATGGGTATGGAGGTATACGATTCGGAAGGCCGTGTTATACGGGCCGATTATGGAGACCTTAGCGTGATCAGCGTGTACCATCCCAGCGGGAGCAGCGGCGACCACCGCCTGGCCTTCAAGCTGCAATGGCTGGAGGATTTCCTTGACTATGTATCCGAACTGCGGAAAAACCGTCCGAATCTGATTATCTCCGGCGACTACAACATTTGCCACAAGCCGATCGACATCCATGACCCGGTGCGCAATGCCACCGTTTCAGGTTTTCTGCCTGAAGAACGTGCGTGGATGACGCGTTTCATTGACACAGGTTTCATTGACAGTTTCAGGTATTTCAACCAGGAGCCCCACCAATATTCATGGTGGAGTTTCCGGGCAAATGCCCGGCCGCGCAACCTGGGATGGCGCATCGACTACAACATGGTCACCGAAAACCTGGGGTATCGCCTGCTAGGTGCCGGCATCCTGCCCCGGGTGAAACATTCTGACCATTGTCCTGTTTGGGTCACATTATCCCAATAAAATTCCCATTTATTTTTATTTTTGTGAGGGTAGTTGAACGTTCTTTTTTCTTCCGAGATATACACTTCAACCGGGCCACCGGCCCACAAAAACCAAATCCACATCCATGAAAAAACTCAATCTCACCCTCGACAACCTGGAAGAATGCCTGCCAGAGTCCTTTACTCCGGAACAAAAGGCCAAAGCCAAAACCCTCTTTTACAAAGAACTTGCATTGAAGGCACACGGATTCTACAATGGGAAGATGCAGACCATCCCCAAGGCCCCCGTGTTGGGATTCAACTGGTTTAATTGCTGGTACACTCCCGGGGTGTCCAAGATCTCTACCACCATACGCGAAAACAACGAGGCCTCTTACGAGTTGTCCAACCGCGGCAACCTGGTGGCGGTCATCAGTGACTCCACCCGCGTGCTGGGAGACGGCGACTGCACCCCCCCGGGAGGGATGGGCGTAATGGAAGGCAAAGCCTTTCTGATGAAGTACCTTGGCGGATTTGACGCCATTGCCCTCTGCGTGGACAGCAAGGGGAAGGACGGGAAAAACGATCCCGAGAAGATTATCGAGTTCACCAAGATGGTACAGCATAGTTTCGGAGCCGTCAACCTGGAAGACATCGCCCAGCCGAACTGCTACCGGGTGCTGGATGTGCTGCGTGAAGAGTGTGATATCCCGGTCTGGCACGACGACGCCCAGGGAACGGCATGTGTGACGCTGGCCGGACTGATCAACGCCCTGAAACTGGTCGAAAAAAAGATTGACGAGGTAAAGATTGTCTACTACGGAGCCGGGGCATCCAATGCCACGATCGCACGTATCGTGAACACCGCTGGTGCAGACCCTGCCAAATCCATTATGTTTGACTCCCGGGGTGCCCTGCACGCCAGGCGGAAGGACATCGAAGACGACAAACGCTTCTACCGCAAATGGGAGCTTTGCCAGGTTACCAACCCCGGCCATGTGGAAACCATGGAGGAAGCCATGAAAGGTGCCGACGTGCTTATCGCCCTCTCCCGCCCGGGCCCTGATGTAGTAAAACCAGAGTGGATACAGGCCATGGCAAGCAAGCCGATCGTGTTTGCCTGTGCCAATCCGGTGCCGGAAATCTACCCCTATGCCGCCAAAGAAGCCGGCGCCTATATCGTGGCCACCGGCCGGGGCGACTTCCCCAACCAGGTGAACAATTCCGTGGGCTTCCCGGGGATTTTGAAAGGAGCCCTGATGGTCCGCGCGCGAAAGATTACCGACAACATGGCCATCGCCGCAGCCGAAGCCATTGCCAGGTACTCCGAGAACAGGGGCATCCACACCGAGAACATCATCGCCAACATGAACGAATCGGATGTCTTCCCTTACGAAGCCGCCGACGTGGCCATGCAGGCCATCAAGGACGGAGTCGCCCGCAAGGAGATGACCTGGCAGGAAGCATTCGACCAGGCCAAGGCCGATATCGAGCATGCCCGCAAAACCACCCACTTCCTCGTGGACAACGGACTCATCGATGGCGTCCCCCAGGAAATGGTCGATTCGGCGCTAAAGGCGGCGATTGAAGCAGTTTCGTAGTTGGCTGTTGGACATTGGGTATTGGACATTGGGTATTGGGTATTGGGTATTGGCTATTGGACATTGGCTAACACCCAAAAGCTAACAGCAAAAGCCAAAAGCCAAAAGCTAACACCCAACAACCAACAACCAACAACCAACAACCAACAACCAATAGCCAGTGATCTCATTCATAGAAGGAACCATCGAGGAAAAAAACCCTGCCTGCCTGGTGATCAATTGCCAGGGGGTGGGGTACCTCATTCATATCAGTTTGCATACTTACTCCCAGCTTCCTGACA
>SLSG01000308.1 GCA_007130545.1 Bacteroidales bacterium
GAATCAGGCACGCTGCCGGGCCCAGATGCAGGAACGTTGCCAGTCCCGGAATCTGGGGGGTTGCCGGTCCCGGCTTCAGGACCGGTATTCTCCACGGCTGCGACAAACTCCTGCAATCCGTTAAGCAACTCCTCGATGTTCTCCCTCCGGTTCAGGCTTTCGGGTGAACCCTCATCGAAATAGAATTTCCGTATCCCGCTTTGATTGACGATGCGCTCGCCCAGTTCAAAAGCGCTTAGCCGGAACAATTGTGCCTCAAAGCTTTTAATCAGACTGGTAAATCTTTCCAGCTTATCCACGGTACCGCTGTTAAAGCCAAGTTGAAAACCTTTTGGGTCGCATGCGATCTCCCAGAGTGGCCTGCCGGTATCATTGGCTGCAGCGAGCAGTTTGGTTACTGTGGTTTGTCCGATTCCGCGCGCCGGGAAATTAACTATCCGAAGGAAAGCGTCTTCATCCATCGGATTAATGATTAGTCTGAAGTAGGCCAGCACATCCTTTACCTCCTTGCGCTGGTAGAAAGAAACCCCTCCGTAGATCCGGTAGGGGATGTTCAGCTTCCTCAGGGATTCCTCCAGTGCGCGGGACTGGGCGTTGGTGCGGTACAGAACGGCAAAGGCACTGTGTGGAAGCTGTTGGTTGGCTTTAAGACCGAATATCCTTGCGGCCAGCCAGGAAGCTTCCTCTGCCTCACTGGCTGTTTTAATCACCTGCACTTTTTCACCCGCAGCATTGCTGGTCCAGACCTTTTTGAAGATCTGATCCTTGTTTTGGGCGATCACACTGTTTGCCGCGTTCACGATATGCTGCGTGGAACGATAATTCTGCTCCAGTTTGAACAACTGGCAGTCGGGATAGTCATTTTTGAAATTCAGGATGTTCTGGATATTGGCCCCCCGAAAGGCATAGATGCTTTGTGCGTCGTCGCCCACCACGCAAATGTTCTCATTGTTGGCAGCAAGCTTCTTGACAATGAGGTACTGGGAAAAATTGGTGTCCTGGTACTCATCCACCAGGATATATTCAAAACGCTGCTGGTATTTGTAAAGGACCTCGGGAAAATCCCTGAGCAGCACATTGGTGTTAAAAAGCAGGTCGTCGAAATCCATGGCCGATGCCTTCATCAGTTTTTTCTGGTAAAGGCTGTAAATCAGTCCGAGTTTCGGTTTTCTTGCCTGGGTGTCCTGGGTTTGGATCTCAGAATCCTCATTATAGTCGGATGGGGATATCAGGTTGTTTTTGGCGTTGGATATCCGGCTCAGGACGTAGGACGGGCTGTAGGTCTTGTCGTCCAGCTGCTGCTCCTTCAGTATGTTCCGGATCACCCTTTTGGAGTCGTCGGTGTCATAAATGGTGAAGTTGTTGGGAAATCCCAGTTTTGGGGCCTCCGCTCTCAGCATGCGGGCAAAAATACTGTGGAAGGTCCCCATCCACAAGCTTTTCGCACTGGATGGGTCAACCAGCCTTGCAATTCTTTCCCTCATTTCCCTTGCGGCTTTATTGGTAAAAGTCAGGGCAAGGATATGGAACGGCTGTACCCCCTGATCCAAAAGCTGCGCCACCCGGTAGGTCAGCACCCGGGTTTTGCCGCTGCCGGCGCCCGCGATCACCATGACCGGTCCTTTAGTGGCCAGTACAGCCGCCTTCTGGGACGCATTCAGATCATTTATAAAGTCAGCCATTCGCAGGGGGTTTCAGAAAAAATATCAAACTGCAAAGATAGGAAAAATGGTGCCTTGCCAAACTTGCTCGATGCCGGCGCTTTTCTTGAGGCCAATTTTTAATCCCCGGGTTTTTTTTAGGCAAAAAACCTTTCTATATTTACGCCCTTAATCACCAACCCCTTAAATCAAATATACATTATGAAAAGCTTTTGTCAGTCCATCTTCAGGATCCTGTTTTTATTCTTCATTGTGCCGGTCACCCTGCCTGCCCTGGCGCAGGTGTCGACCGATGAGCTCAGGCGGGGCCAGCAGTCGCTGCAGGAGGGGTTCCACAATCTGCGGTTCCGGCTGGACGTATTGGAAAAGGCCATTGATGACATACAATGGCATATGGATGTGGGGGACGTAGCCTATATCGACAAACTTTTCATGGCCGGTCCGCCCCCGCGAGGCGCCGATCGTGCCACCACGCTGAACGAGACCAACCCAATTAAATTCTGGACCTATGTGTTCATCCCCAAAGACATCGATCCGTCAAAGAAATATCCGCTGCTGGTGTTTTCACACGGGGGAGTTCATGGAGACTTCAATACCTATTATACACATATCATCCGGGAACTGATGGCCCAGCAGTACATCGTGGTGGCACCGGAATACAGGGGCTCCACCGGCTACGGGCGCCGCCACCATGAGCTGATCGATTATGGCGGGCTGGAGAATGATGATGTGCACCAGGCCATGCTGATGATGCTGGAGAATTACAGCATTGTGGATTCCAGGAGGGTCGGACTGATCGGGTGGAGCCACGGGGGGATGATTTCCCTGATGAACGCCTTTGAGCACCCCCAGCATTATAAATGTGCATATGCAGGCGTGCCTGTGAGCGACCTGGTTGCACGCATGGGATACAAGCGTGCAGGTTACGAGGATTGGTTTTCCGCTGATTACCACATCGGCCAGACCGTGGACCAGAACATTGATGAGTACAGGCGGCGTTCTCCGGTCTACCATGCCCACAAGCTCCGGATTCCCGTGCTGATCCATACCAATACGATCGATGAAGACGTGCACGTGCTGGAGGTGGAAAGCCTGATCAACGCCCTGAAGGCCCATAACCGTCAATTCGAGTACGAGATTTTCAAGGATGTGCCCGGCGGGCATTCATTTGACCGGATGGACCACCGCATGGGACGTGACATCCGGTTCAAGGCATACAAATTCCTGGAGAAACACCTGGACCCTCCGCGTAAATTCCGCAACGTAAGGGAGATGGAACAGGCTGCCTACCGGTTCACGCGTTAAATTCCAAGCCGGACCGGTTTTCCTCCCCACTTTCCTCTCAAACACCGGCGTACTGCCCTGTTAGGGTTGAGGGCATTGGCTGTCTGAAAGACAGGCGCAGCCCGAAAGCCTGATAGGGCAGTATCAAGCAGCATGTTAATAACTATGTATTTTGTTCGTAAATAGTAGTCTTTTAATAAAAAAAGTTTGCTAACTTTGTGCCCCTCAAAAGAGCCGAGTGGTTTCTTCCTGTAATGTTTTGGAAATCCGGAATTTTAGCCGGGGATAAGAATCAAAGGTTTTTTTTGAGGGTGCAAATAAAGCGGTGAAAGGGTGATTTTTTGTTAAACGATATTGGTTTATAAAAAATAACTCCTACCTTTGCACTCCCAAAAATAGCGAGGATTGAATTTAACCAGATAAAAACGAAGTTTTTACAAAATTTAGATTTCAGTATGCCGACAATACAACA
>SLSG01000112.1 GCA_007130545.1 Bacteroidales bacterium
AGGACTATGCAATTATTGGCGGAATGAGTGCCATTCACCAGTTCTGCCGGGTAGGAGCCTATGCCTTTGTGTCAGGAATGACAGGCGTATTGTCGGATGTGGCTCCCTATACCAAGGTGTTCGGCATACCGGCCAGCTATATGGGCATCAATACGCTCGGACTTACCCGTCGTGGTTTCTCACGGGAGCAAGTGGAGACCATCAGCGAAGCTTACCGGTTATTATACCAGAAAGGCCTTAATATCACACAGGCCCTGGAGGCGATGGCGATCATTGAACCCACGCCGGAGCTGGAAAAAATCATTGGTTTTATAAAAAACTCCCGGCGCGGCGTGATCAAGACCGTGATACGCAACGGGGGAGTGGCGCAGCGGGCGGTTTAAACCGCCCGTCCGCGCTAAGAGTGGTACTGCATTGCAATAAAATGCTGCATTATTGACTGATATAAGCTAAAATATCGGGGCTTTTTCGTTTTTTGTATATTTGGTCTTTGCTAACCATCCGACAAAAAATGAAAAAGACCTTTCTGCTTTCCCTGATCCCTTTCCTTGCTGTTATTCATTCCTGTGCGCATGTGGCCGACGAGGACCTTGAATACAATGCACCGGGTACCGGCAATCCGCTGGTGCCGGGATATTTTGCCGACCCCACCCTGGTCCGTTTCGGGGATACGTATTACCTTTTTGCCACCACCGACGGGGTCAGACTTGCCTCGGGCGATCCCCAGGTCTGGATCAGCAGGGATTTCGTCCATTGGTATAACCAGGCCATTGACATCCCATATTCCATTCTGACCAATATTTGGGCACCGGATATGGTGCAGGGACCGGATGGGCGGTATTATTATTTTCACGGCAATTGCGAAGCGGGCTGTAATATTTACGGATATGTGTCGGATACGCCTGTGGGCCCCTGGACCAATATCGCCGGAGACAACAAGCCGGTGATTCCGGTGGCCCTTGTGGGAAACCTCCCTTCCCTTGACCAGCATTACTTTTTTGATGACGATGGCTCGCTGTACGCCTATTTCGGAACCTGGATCAGTTCATTCAATGGCATGGGCTGGGCAAAAATTGACCCGACCGACATGATGACCATACTGGACAAGGGCCAGGTGCCGATGGACCAGCTACCTGAGATCTTCGAGGCTCCATTCATGATGAAGAAAAACGACAAGTACATCATGATGTACTCCAGCGGGTCATGCCACGACCATACCTACAGGGTCCAATATGCCTATGCCGACAGTCCGACAGGTCCGTTCACCTTCGGCGAGAACAACCCGATACTGGAAACCAGTGAGGATGGTACGGTGCACGGACCCGGCCACCACTCAGTCTTTACGCATGAGGGAACGCACTACATCGTATACCACCGCCACGACAATCCTTTCAGCACAGGCGGGATGTTTCGCCAGACAGCCATAGACGAACTGGTATTCGAGAACGACAGCACCATCCGCAAGGTGGTTCCGACCCACAGGGGGGTGGGGTACCTGGAGGAGCCGGAAAACCCCCTGCCGCCCAACCTGGCCTTCGGAGCCACAGCCAGCGCCTCCTCGCATTACCACCTGGAAACTTTTTCCCAGGATTATATATACCATCCCCGGTATGCGGTTGACCACAACAATGGTACAATGTGGCGGTCAGCCACCAACGACATGCCCCACTACCTTTCGCTGGATTTGGGCAGAAAGATCAACCTCAGGCGGGTGATGACGCATTTCGAGTTTGCCACATTCTATTACCAGTACCTGATTGAGTATTCGGCAGACGGGGAAAGCTGGCATGTTTATGCCGACCGTACCGCCAACCGCCAGGTGGGGAGTCCGATGATCGACGACGGGGATGTGGAGGCAAGGTTCCTTCGGCTCACTGTGACAGCCACCGAAAAGCCGGGGATGTTTGCCGCGATCTGGGAAATGAAAGTGTACGACGAGCTGTTTGAAGTGCCGGAGATTATCCCTGTTGTATCCGACAATGAGCCCGCAGGAGAAAGTACCAAAAGCCTGCTGGTGGAGCTGAAAACAGCGGACCATGAATTGGGGGCATTGCCGGGAAACATCCCGAATACCGGAACCCTTGGCGGGGTGTTTGCTGCCTCGGGTCACCCCAGGGTGGAAGCCATACAGGAAGTGAAGGCCATTTGGTTTGAAGAGGAGGCTTTTCTGACACTCTCAGAGCGGACCCCCGAAAGCCTGAGCTGGAACTCCCCCTTCACGGTCTCCGCCTGGGTATATAATCCCAGCCTGGAAGAAGCCGGATGCATCGTATCCTGGTCAAAGCGCAGGGGCAACCTGATGGGCGAATTCGCCGCCCTGATGTACGGCACCCACCCAAGCCACGGGGCTGCGGTGCATTGGACCGCATGGCTGGACCTGCCATACCGGGAAGTGCCTCCGGCCGGGCAATGGCACCACATCGTGCTGACATTCGATGGCATGGTGGAAAAGATATACGTGAACGGCCGGCTGGACAATATGAGCCAGCGAAACCTGTTCGTGCATGCAGACAGTCCGATTATGGTGGCTTCCTCAGGTGCACCCAATCAGTATTTCACCGGGGCCATCGCTTCCCTGCGTATGTACGACAAATATTTTCCGGAAGAAAGTATCCGGGGATTGATGGAATCAGACGGCTTTGGCCTTTAATTCCTTCTCCAGCCGAATCGCAGTCGGGGTAGTGGACAACCCGCCATATCCCGTGCACCTGATCTCGTAAGGCAGCGATCTGCCGGTTTTATCCATGGCCATGATGACCTCATCAAGCGGGATGACTGCGTCAACCCCGGCAAGGGCCATATTGGCCGAAGCCAGGGCATTGACACCAGCCATGATATTTTTACCCAGGCAGGGGACCTCCACCCGGTTGGCAACCGGGTCACATGCCAGTCCGAATATATTCTGAAGTGCCATGGATGCCGCGTCGAAGGACTCTTTAAGGTTCCCGCCTGCCATCTGTACAAGGGCGGCAGCCGCCATGCCGGTCGCCGATCCGCATTCTGCCTGGCAACCCGCCAGTTCTGCAGCGAAAGTAGATTTCCTTGCAATGAATACACCAATCAGTCCGGCAACCAGCATTGCTTTGGCCATTTCCGTATAATCCAGTCCCATTTCCTTGCCTGTCGTGATGATGGTACCCGGCAGCGTGGCACAGGAGCCTGCCGTTGGCGCTGCCACAATCACCCCGAGGGAGCTTTTTACCTCCATCATGGCCATGGTGGCAGCTACAATCTTATTGACCAAAGGATCTCCGATCAAGCGGCCGCTTTTCACGGCCTTTTCTATCAAATGAGACTGCTGACCGATTAGCCTGTCCGCATATTCACTGCCCTTCAATCCCTGCAGGATCGAATCATCCATGATTTCCACAATTTCCTGCATCATGGACAATACTTTGTCCACTGACAAACC
>SLSG01000047.1 GCA_007130545.1 Bacteroidales bacterium
CGCAAAAGCGGGGGGTTTTCAGCCAGGCTGCTGTCGCGATTCATCCGTTCAGAGTCCAGCTTCATTTCCACGATGCTGGTGGGCAACAACATTGCCCTGGTCATTTACGGCATCGCCTTTGCCGCTATGCTTGAACCGGTGCTGATCAGAATTCTTCCTGAAGTCATCACCACGGAGTTCAGCGTACTGATCCTGCAAACAATAATTTCTTCCCTGATCATATTGTCTTTTGCAGAGTTTTTGCCCAAAGCCCTTTTCCGTATCAACCCCAACCGCTTTCTGAACCTGTTTGCCCTGCCCGTTACGCTGATTTATTACCTGCTGTATCCGCTGATCACCATTACCATCACCCTTTCGAACTTCATCATGAAGCATTTGCTGAAGGTAGATGCGGGGAACAACAAGAAGGCTTTCGACATTGTGGATATGGACAACTACCTGAAGGAATTCGGACAACAACCCGAACAGGACAGTGACAGCATAAGAGAGATACAGATCTTCCGCAATGCCATTGAGTTCCCCGATATCAGGATCCGCGAATGCATGATTCCCCGAACGGAGATTGTTGCTGTATCCGACAAAGAAAAACCATCTGAGATCCGTTCGCTTTTTTCCCAGACCGGCTTATCCAAGATACTTATATATAAGGACTCCATCGACAATATCACCGGCTATGTGCATGCCTTTGATTTTTTCCGCAAGCCCGATGACATAGGGCCCATCATCCGGCCCATCATGCTGGTTCCGGAAACCATGCACGCCAACAAGCTGCTGCAAAACTTTATCCAGCAGCGGAAAAGCATTGCCGCCGTGGTGGATGAGTTTGGCGGGACGTCGGGCATCATCACCATCGAGGACATCATCGAGGAGATCTTCGGCGAGATCGACGACGAATACGACCACGACGACCTGATCGAAAAAAAGCTGCGCGATCACGAGTACATCTTCTCTGCCAGGCTGGAAATCGACTACATCAATGAGCAATTCGGACTGGACCTGCCCGAGGCTGAGGATTATGAGACATTGGGCGGACTGATGCTCAGTCATTTCGAAAGCATCCCACAAAAAGGAGAAGAAATAACCATCGGTCCGCTTACCTTCAGAATTCTCCAGGTCAGCGAAAAGCGGATTGAAACGGTACAGGTGAAAAAAACGATACTATGACCATGCGTGTAACCATGCGTGTGACCATGCCCATGAAAAAATCGGTGTTATGACCGTCCGGATGAAAAATCCGTCCTCCGATTTATTAATTAAAATGGTATCTTTGCACTCGAATTTTTTAAAAGACAACGAGATATGGCAGTTATTAGTAAGATAAGGAGTTACTCCGGATTGTTGATCGCCGTGATCGGTTTCGCACTGGCGGCATTCGTGCTTGGCGACTTCCTGGGGTACGGACCGATGGGAGGACAAAGGTTTGACATTGGCAAGATCGACAAGACCAGCATTCCCTACCAGGAATTTGAGCAACGGGTCAGCGAGCAGACTGAGAACTGGCGGCAACAGACCGGCCAGGCCAACCTTGGTCCCCGCGAGGCTTTCCAGGTGCGCGAACAGGTTTGGAACCAGATGCTGCGTGAAATACTGCTGGGCGAAGAAATGGATCGCCTTGGAATCGAAATATCGGCCGAGGAGCTCTTCGATATGGTTCACGGCCCCGAGCCGCACAACCTGATCAGGCAGAGCTTTACCAATCCCGAAACCGGGCAGTATGACCCCCAGCAAGTGGTGGAGTTCCTGCGCAATTTCGACATGCTCGACCCCTCCGTTCAGAACCAGTGGGTTACCCTTGAGCGCTTCATGAAGCAGGAACGGGCCGAAAACAAGTACCACAACCTGATCCGCAGGGCATACTATGTTCCCGGCCTGATTGCCAAAAGGGACTATAAAGACCGCAATGCAACGGCAGATATCCGATTTGTTTACAAGCCCTTCGATGACATCTCCGATACCCTGGTGACGGTCTCAGACCGCGAACTCAGGCGCTACTACGATGAGAACAAGGAAAGTTTCCGCCGGGAAGCCTCCCGCAGTATCGAATATGTATCATTCAATGTGTTCCCGACCGACCAGGACCGCGAGGCTCTTCGTGCAGAGCTGGAAGCGCTAAGGAATGAGCTGGAGCAGGTAGAGGACATCGCCCCCTTTATCAACTCCGTATCCGACAGACGTTTTGACCCCACATACTACGGACAGGGAGAACTCTCACCCGAGATCGACATGGTTTTATTTGATGCCCCCGTCGGATCGGTACACGGCCCTTACGTGGACGGCAATTCTTATGTATTGGCCAAACTGGTCGACGCACAGGTGCGGCCCGACTCCATGCGCGCCAGCCATATTCTGGTGGCATACGCCGGATCGCAAGCCCCCACCCCTGTCACACGCAGCATTGCACAGGCCAGGGAGCGGGCCGACAGCCTGGCCGCAGTGGTCAGGAGCAACCCGGCACGTTTCGGCGAAGTGGCCATGGAAGCATCCGACGATCCCTCTGCCCAGTTTAATATGGGCGACCTGGAATGGTTCCGTGACGGGGACATGGTCTCTACGTTTAATGAAGCCGTAATCAATGCGAACACCGGTTCGATCGTTACCGCAGAAAGCGAGTTTGGTATCCACGTCATCCATGTCACAGGAAAATCAGCCGGAGCCCGGAAGGTCCAGGTTGCCATGCTGACCCGCGACATTGAGGCCAGCAGCCGCACCTATCAGGACATATATGCACAGGCCAGCATGTTCTCCTCCAAGCTGAGACAAAGCAGGGACTTCCGCCAGACCGCCGAAGAACAGGACGTGGCCATCCGTACCGCCGAAAATATCCGGAAGATGGATTTCAGCATCCCCGGCGTGGAGAACCCGCGCGGCATTATCCAGTGGGCATTCCTGGACGACACCCGTGAAGGGGCCTTTTCCAGAATCTTTGAACTGGACAACCGCTTTATCGTGGCCACCGTGACCGACATTACCGAAGAGGGCGTTCCGTCCCTCAACCAGATCCGCGATGAAGTCATGGCCCAGGCCATCCGACAAAAAAAGTTTGATATGATGGCCGAAAGGATCGCACAGGCAGGCACCACCCTTTCAGACATTGCCGGGGAGTTGCAACGTGAAGTGCAGGAAGCCAACGACATTCGGTTCACCACGAACAACCTCCCCGGAGCAGGAGCAGAACCCAGGGTCATCGGGGCCGCATTTGCACTGGAAGAAGGTTCCGTATCCAGGCCCATCAAGGGACAGAACGGGATATTCGTAGTGGAGCTGGCCCGCAAAGAAGCAGCCATCGTTCCGGAAGACCTTAGTGCAACCAGGCGGCAACTGCAGACCTCCCTGGCCAACAGGGTGCCCGCCGACGTATTGCAGGCAATCAAGAACAACGCCCGCATCGAGGACAACCGCACCATGTTTTA
>SLSG01000083.1 GCA_007130545.1 Bacteroidales bacterium
GAAACCGCAGGCAAGCCCGACCCGAAACCGCCTGAAACAAGAAGGAAAGCCGTAATGAAGGCAAATCCCCCGACCATTTCATAAAAACTGATCACTGTCGGATGGTGCCGCATGCTGATGTTGCGGTTCAGGACTGCAAACAAGCCGTTCAGGAAGGCCGCAATCAGCGAGTAAAATATGCCTTCCAGGTAATGGAACTCATACTGGAAAATGATGTAGATCCCCAGGATGATGACCAATCCGACAATCACCTCCAGCATCAGGATTCTTCTTTTCTGCAACAGGGGTTCCAGAAATGCCGTAAAAAGCGTTGCCGAGGCAAACACCCCCAGGGTCACGGAAACATTGCTCACATTGATGGCCTGGAAAAACGCGATCCAGTGCAGTGCCACCACGAGTCCAATTCCATACAGATGCAACTGCTTCTTAAACGATAGCCGGTAAGGGATCTTTTTCCAGACGAAGTAAACCCATAGTCCGGCAAATGCCAGCAGCATCCGGTACCATACCAGCTCAATGGCCGGAATACTGATCAAGGCGCCCAGTATGGCTGTAAATCCCAGCAGGACCACTATGAAGTGCAGATGCAGGTATTGTCTGATCAATCCGGTTTCCATTTCAAGCTCATTGGTGTCCCAGGTGGTTTGCATCCAGTTCCGGGAAATGCGCCCGAAGTGCATTCATGGCGCTCTGCAGCCGCTCCCCGGACTCGCCGCTTACCACTGCATAAGGGAATCCATAATCCTCCAGCTCCCTTTTATACCAGTCAAAGAAGAACTGCCTGAGGTGCGGATGCTCCCTTTGCACATCCGGTTCCCATGGCAGATCAATGTCGCACAGCAGGTAAAGGTCATAGGGTTGCTTTTTAATGTTTTCCAGTATGAACGGGTCGCAGTGACCATATTTGTGCAGGCTCCAGATCTTGGTGACGATCAGCTCCGTATCACAGAAAAGAAAGCGCCTGGCTTTCCGCGCCAGGTCGCTTTCCTGTCTCAGCTGGCCTTTGGCTATCTCCAGGATGTCCTCCCGGGCATACGGCCGGTTCAGTCCGGCTATATACTCCCGGGCATACTCCGGGACGTACACATCCTGGAAACACAGGGCAAGGTTCCTTGCCAGCCGGCTTTTCCCGGTGGATTCCGGACCCGTGATCGCTATCCTGTTCACCGGACACCTGCCAGGTCCAGGATGAAGGCATATTGCCGTGCGACCTCCCTGAGTCTGCGGTAGCGGCCGGAAGCACCCCCATGTCCCGCCTCCATATTGGTATCCAGCAAAATTATTCCGTCACCCGTATTGTACTGCCTCAGCTTGGCCACCCATTTTGTAGGCTCCCAATACTGCACCTGAGAGTCATGCAGGCCGGAGGTCACATAGAGGTTCGGATAGGCCTGGTAAGACAGGTTGTCGTAAGGGGAGTATGACAGCATATAATGGTAGTACTCCGGGTCATTGGGATTTCCCCACTCATCGTATTCCTCGGTGGTCAGCGGGATGGTCTCGTCCAGCATCGTGGTCACCACATCCACGAAAGGCACGGCGGCAATCACCCCGTTAAAGAGTTCCGGCGCCATATTCACTACCGCCCCTACCAGGAGTCCGCCTGCACTTCCCCCACTGGCAAACATCACCTCCGGATTCGTGTAAGCCTGATCAATAAGGTATTTGCCGCAGTCAATGAAATCGTAGAAAGTGTTTTTCTTCTTCAGCAGCTTGCCGTCCTCATACCATTGCCGGCCCAGGTCCTGTCCGCCGCGGATATGGGCGATGGCATAAATAAAGCCCCTGTCAAGCAAACTGATGGCATTGGTGTTGAAGCGGGGATCCGCACTGGAACCATAGGATCCATAGCCGTAAAGCAGCAAGGGATTGTTCCCGTCTTTTTCCATGCCTTTGCGGTACACGATGGTCAGGGGAACCTTCACCCCGTCCCTGGCCGGTGCATACAAACGGCGTGTCTCATAATCTGCCGGGTCAAAACCGCCAAGCACCTCCTGTTGTTTTACCAGGGTACTGCTTCGGTTTACCATATCGTAGTCATAGGTACTATTGGGCGTGGTAAGGGAGGTATAGTTGTAGCGAAGGATGGTGGAGGACATTTCGGCATTCACGCTGATGTTTGCAGTATATGCCTCCTCGTCAAACGCCAGGTAATGCTCCTCCCCGCTTCCCTGATCAATGATGCGCAGTTGCCTCAGGCCCATGGACCGCTCCTGCAGTACCAGAAAGTCATCGAACACCTCGATGTTCTCCAGCAACACTTCAGAGCGATGAGGAATGACTTCGCTCCAGTTGTTTCGTAAGGTGGCGGAAAGCGATGCCTGCATCAGCCTGAAGTTGCCGGCATCCAGGTTTGTCAGCACATAGAACCGGTCCTTGTAGGGAAATACCCGGTACAGCATATCCGGCTGCCGGGGCTGAAAAACCCGGAAGGAACCCGCAGGGTTGGAGGTTTCCAGGATACGTGTTTCACTGCTTAACGTGCTTCTGATATTTAGCATCAGGAAACGATCGTCCTTGGAGCGGGAAACCCCGACCCGGAATGATTCGTCGCTTTCATGGTAGACCTCCTCCGGGCTTCCGTTTCCATGGATGTCATACCGGTGCACACGGTTGTAACGCAGGGTCACCGGATCGATGGTGCTGAAAAAGAAAGTGGCGTTGTCTGCTGCCCAGGCCAGATCCCCTCCGGCGTTCTGTATGCCGGTGGGATTCATTTCACCCGTTTCCAGGTCTTTGACCATAATGGTAAACTGCCTTCGACCCACGGTATCGTAGGTAAAGACCATCAAGCGGTTATCCGGACTGATGTCGTAGCCCCTCACTCCGAAATAGGGATAAGGTTCGGCCAGTTTGTTCACGTCGATCAGGATTTCTTCCGGAGCATCCAGACTGCCTTTTTTCCGGCAGTAGATCGGGTATTCGGCCCCGGCTTCAAAACGGGTGTAATAGTAATACCCGTTTCGCAGAAATGGCGGGGACTCATCATCCTGGGGCATACGGGCCTGCATTTCCTCAAAAAGGGTTTCCTGCAGCTCTTCCGTATGGGCCATCATGGCATCCAGGTATTCGTTCTCCGCCTCCAGGTAAGCGATCACATCCGGATTGGTGCGGTCGTTCATCCAGTAATAAAAATCAATGCGGGTGTCCCCGTGGGAAATGAGCATTTCCTCGATCTGCATGGCCACGGGAGGGTCATGACTTTCTGACTGCGGACCACATGAGGCCAGCATGCCAATGAGTAGTAAAGTTGTCAGATAGCGGTTCATTTTTTTTGGGTGTTGGTTGTTGGTTGTTGGTTATTGGTTATTGGCTATTGGTTATTGGTTATTGGCTATTGGTTATTGGCTGTTGGCTGTTGGCTGTTGGCTTTTGGTTGTTGGCTGTTGGCTAATAGCTAATGTCCAA
>SLSG01000164.1 GCA_007130545.1 Bacteroidales bacterium
GGTCCGGCTTGAATAACGGTGCATGGGATGTTTTTCCCAGAGGCATCAAACAAGCTGGTCATTCCAATCTTCTTTCCTATAAGTCCTGACATTTCTCAGTTTTTTAAACGATTCGCTCACGCGATACTATTGGTCTTATACTTTAATCTCAACCTCCACACCACTCGGAAGTTCAAGCTTCATCAGCGCGTCCACCGTCTTGGAAGAGGATGAGTATATATCCAGCAGCCTTTTGTAAGAGCATAGCTGAAACTGTTCGCGCGATTTCTTGTTCACAAAAGTGGACCGCAATACGGTAAAGATCTTTTTGTTTGTCGGAAGCGGAATGGGTCCGTTAACAACGGCTCCGGTTGACTTCACGGTTTTGACGATTTTCTCGGCAGACTTGTCCACCAGGTTGAAATCGTAGGATTTTAATTTGATTCTGATTCTTTGACTCACGGTTTAATACCTTTTAATTAAACGATTAGGCTTTTGCGCCATACAGTTTGAAAATGACATCGTCGGCAATATTCTTTGGGGTTTCCCGGTACTGCAGAAACTCCAGTGTTGAGGTTGCCCGTCCGCTTGTTAGTGTTCTCAGGGAAGTGACATACCCGAACATCTCAGATAGGGGGACGTTGGCATGGATCACTTGCAGATTGGCTCTGTTTGAAAGGCCCTCCAGGTGTCCGCGACGGCGGTTGATGTCGCCAACCACATCCCCGACGTATTCCTCCGGGGTCAGCACCTCCAGTTTCATGATGGGTTCCAGTAACACACTCCGGGCCTTTTTGGCGGCCGATTTAAAGGCGATTTTCGCGCAAAGTTCAAATGCCAGGGAGTCTGAATCCACATTGTGATAGGAGCCATCCAGCAAGGTAACCTTGAGGCTGTCGAGCGGATACCCGGCAAGCACCCCGTTTTGCATGGCCATTTTAAATCCTTTTTCGACCGCAGGGATAAACTCTTTGGGGACATTCCCACCTTTCACCTGATCTATGAATTGCAAGCCAGTGACATCCGGGTCTGCCGGCCCCACTTCCACAACGATATCGGCAAACTTACCCCTGCCGCCGGTTTGTTTTTTGTATACCTCACGATGCTGCACCATGGTGGTCAGGGCTTCCTTGTAGGCCACCTGTGGAGCCCCCTGGTTGCACTCCACCCTGAACTCCCTTTTCAACCTGTCCACCAGTATCTCCAAATGAAGCTCTCCCATTCCGCTGATAATGGTCTGTCCGCTATCCGGATCCGTTTTCACCTTGAAAGTGGGATCTTCCTCGGTAAGCTTGGAAAGGGCCATCGTCAGCTTGTCCACATCGGCCTGGGTTTTGGGCTCTACAGCAACGGCGATGACCGGCTCGGGGAAAGTCATGGACTCAAGCAGAATCGGGTGTTTCTCGTCACAAAGGGTATCGCCTGTCTGGATATTTTTAAATCCGACCGCAGCCCCGATATCACCCGCTTCGATCCGGTCGATTGGGTTTTGCTTGTTGGCATGCATCTGCAGGATGCGGGAAATGCGCTCTTTTTTATTGGTCGAGGCATTAAATATGTATGAACCCGATTCGAGGGTTCCGCTGTAAACCCTGAAAAATGCCAGCCGGCCGACAAAGGGGTCCGTTGCAATTTTAAAAGCCAATGCGGCAAAGGGTACTTTGGCATCGGCCTTACGGGTTTCAATTTTTTCATTCCTGGGGTTAACGCCTGAGATGGCTTCCACATCGGAAGGTGCGGGAAGGAATTTGATTACTGCATCAAGCAGCATTTGGATCCCCTTGTTCTTAAATGCCGACCCGCACAAAACCGGAGTAATTCTCAGGTCTATGGTGGCCTTTCGGATGATGCCCACCATCTCTTCCTCCGAGATGGAGTCAGGGTCTTCCATGAACTTTTCAAGCAGTTCCTCGCTCTCTTCGGCGCAACCTTCAATGAGCTTCATGCGGGCATTCAGCACTGCTTCCTTCATGTCATCAGGTATAGGCACCTCGACAAAGACCGTTCCCAGGCTTTGCTCCTCCCACTCAAATGCTTTGTTTGTGATCAGGTCAATCACGCCACGGAAATTCTCTTCGTACCCGATCGGGATCTGAAGCGGAACAGCATTCATTCCCAGGCGCTCCCGGATCTTTTCCACGACCCCGTAAAAATCCGAACCGGCCCGGTCCATCTTATTGATGAAACTGATGCGGGGCACCTTGTACTTGTCTGCCTGCCGCCACACGGTCTCCGACTGCGGCTCCACCCCGCCTACCGAGCAAAAAAGAGCGATGGCCCCGTCGAGAACCCGCAGGCTGCGCTCCACCTCCACAGTAAAGTCTACGTGTCCGGGGGTATCAATAATATTGATCTTGTACTGCTGGCCCCTGAAATTCCAGAAAGTGGTTGTGGCAGCAGAGGTAATGGTAATACCCCGCTCCTGTTCCTGGATCATCCAGTCCATCGTCGCTGCACCATCATGCACCTCGCCCAGGCGGTGGTTCACACCGGTATAGAACAGTATGCGCTCGGTGGTGGTCGTTTTGCCAGCATCGATATGCGCCATAATGCCTATGTTGCGTGTATGTTTTAAATCCCGGGCCATCTCTTCTCAGCGATCCTATATATTAATGTATTAAAACCTGAAATGGGAGAATGCCTTGTTGGCGTCTGCCATTCTGTGGGTATCTTCTTTCCTTTTGTAAGCCGCACCTTCCTCCTTGCTTGCAGCAACAATCTCGCCGGCCAGCTTGGCGGCCATCCCTTTTTCATTGCGTTTTCGGGAAAAGTTGATCAAGTGCTTGATCCCGATTGACATTTTCCGGTCGGGCCGGATTTCTGAGGGGATCTGGAAGGTTGCCCCGCCAATCCGGCGGCTACGAACCTCCACGGCAGGGGTCACGTTGGCAAGCGCCTTCTTGAATACCTCCAGTCCGTCTTCCTTGGTCTTGGCCGAAACAATATCGATGGCCTCGTAAAAAATTCCGTAAGCCAGGTTCTTTTTCCCCCTGAGCATCAAATTGTTCACAAAGCGGGTAACCAGGGTGTCGTTAAACCTGGGGTCGGGAAGCAGGATTCTCTTCTTTGGTTTTGCCTTTCTCATTGTCGGATAATATTTTGCTGTGCTATTCTTTTCAAGCGATTACTTTTTTGCCTTGGGGCGTTTCGTGCCGTATTTTGACCTGCGCTGGTTACGGCCATCAACACCACTGGTATCCAGGGCTCCACGGATAATATGGTACCTCACACCAGGGAGGTCCTTGACCCTTCCACCCCGAATCAGCACGATGGAGTGCTCCTGAAGGTTGTGTCCTTCGCCTGGAATGTAAGCGTTCACTTCCTTTCCATTGGTAAGCCTCACCCTGGCCACCTTCCTCATGGCGGAATTGGGCTTTTTGGGTGTGGTGGTGTAAACCCTTACACAAACCCCGCGACGCTGGGGA
>SLSG01000058.1 GCA_007130545.1 Bacteroidales bacterium
GAAGAGGAAAAAAACCGCATCAGCCACCGCTACCGGGCGCTGGAGCAGCTGGTGGAATTCCTGGAGAGGCTCAGGGGGGTGTCAGACCTCCCGGGCTGATGGCGTCCTCGATGACGGCGGTGAACAGGTCCCGGATGCTGATCCCCTGTACCGCAGCCTGCTGGGGCACGATGCTGGTCTCGGCCATGCCCGGAGTGACATTGATTTCCAGAAAGAACAGCTTCCCCCGGCTGTGAATATAATCCATCCGCGCCATCCCCTTCATGCCGAATTGTTCGTACAACATGGCCGTGGCCGCCTGCACCTGCCGCGTGAGATCTTCGGAAATACGGGCAGGGGTGATCTCGTCGGCGGCACCTTTGGTGTATTTGGCCTGGAAGTCAAAAAAACGGGCCTCGGTTTTGGAAATGATCTCCGTAACAGGCAAAGGGATAAGCTTCCCTTCTTTTCTGAACACCCCGCAGGTCAGCTCGATGCCTTCAATATACTCTTCAACGAACACCTCATCGTCGTGCTCCAGGGCCAGACGGATGGCGGGCATAAGCACTTCCCGGGACGTGACAAAGCTTGTTCCCAGGCTCGACCCTCCCTTGTTGGGTTTCACGAATACCGGCAGGCTGACATGGGTAAGCACATCCTCCTCCAGTATCTCATCATGCCTTCCAAAACGGACAGAGCGCGCCACCTCCATGCCAAAATGCGCAGCCACGATATTGCAGAAAAACTTATTGAAGGTCAGGGCCGAAGGCAGCAGGCCTGCCGTGGTGTAAGGGATGCCCAGAAGTTCGAAATATCCCTGCAGCTTGCCGTCCTCCCCGGGAGTTCCGTGAATGGTGATGAAGGCACAGTCGAAGCGTATTCTTTTTCCATCCGACAATACAGAAAAATCATCCTTGTCCACTGCAATCTCTTCCCCGTTTTCCGGCAGATACACCCACTTTTCCCGGCTGACCAGTATCGTAAATACCCGGTAGCGTTCCGGGTCCAGGTTCCCTTTGATCATCCGGGCGCTTTCCACCGAAATGACGTATTCCCCGGAATCCCCGCCGGCGATCAGGGCGATGTTTTTTTTTGTCATGGACTGTTCTGTATGTAGTGTGCTTGTATTGTTCCGGCAGAAGCAAACTTAAAAAAAAAAGCCCTTTAAACCATAAAAGCGGAATAAAAACGTTCCTAGTTAGGCAGGGTCGGCGGGAGACATTTCCCCGGGCAGCGAAAGGGCCGGAAATTCGTATTAATTTGTACTTTTGAAAGCAAATTCAGCGCAAACAAAAATGGATCTGATCACATTTGTCCGCAGCAGGCTTTTCCTGAAGCAGCTTTTGATCGCTTTCGCAGCCGGTATTTTTCTCATCTGGGGCTCATTGAAATTGTTGGATGCGTATACACATCACGGGCGTTTGGTCACGGTGCCGGACCTTGAAGGCATGCCCCGGGAGGAGGTGGGGCCCTTGCTGAAGAAGCAGAACCTGCGCTATGTGATCAATGACTCCATCTTTGACGACACCCGGGAAAAGGGAACCATCTCCATGCAGGATCCGACGGCCGGAACAGAGGTAAAGCGCAACCGCACCATTTACCTGACGATGATTGCGCTGATGCCAGAGATGGTGCCGATGCCGGACCTGACAGACCTGTCTTACCGCCAGGCCGTGACCAGGCTGGAAACTTACGGACTGAGTCCCGGGCTGCTTGAGTACAGGCCCGACATTGCACGCAATGCCGTGCTGGAGCAAAAGTTCCAGGGAGGGGCCATCGAGCCCGGCACCCTGGTGGAGAAGGGCACCGCCATTGACCTGGTGCTGGGAGAGGGACTGGGAGAAAACATCGTCCTGGTGCCCATGCTGATCGGGAAGTCAAGGCAGGAGGCCATTCAGGCCCTGAATGCCGTCACCCTGAATATCGGGGCGGAGTTTTACCTGGATGACAAGGAGAACGATGTAAAGGTTTACCGTCAGACCCCCGACCCGGTCAGCCGGAATCACTATCTGCGGGCCGGAAGTACCGTTGACCTGTATTACCGGTCACCGGAGCAGTTCGATTTTGAGGAATACCTTGCAGAGCTGATGACGGTCCCCGTGCCTTTGCTGTTCGGGAAAACCCCTGACGAGGTTCTGGAAATGCTCAGGGAGCTGGAGCTGGAGATCGGAGAGGAAGTGTTTGAGAACAATGTGGGACTGAGGGATGCGAGGGTATACAGGCAGGAACCTGAATATGAGTCGGATGCAATGATCCGTAAAAGAGACACCATCCGCGTATGGTACCGGACGGTAAACGCGTTTGATGATTTGTAACACCACGTCTATGAAGTATTTTTTCATACTGTTGCTTCTGGGTTCTGTAATCGGACTTCCGGGGATGGCCCAGGAAGTCACGCATACGCTTGGCAACAACCCCCAAAAACACGAAAAGGCCGTAGCCGCCTCCGCCAAAGCCCTGGCAAGCCCGCTTCAACTTCCTTTCTGGGATGACTTTTCCTATACGGGGCCGTATCCGGACCCGGCGCTGTGGGCTGATAATTTTGTATTTGTGAACAGCAGCATCGCCTACCACTCAAAAACAATCGGGGTGGCCACATTCGATGCATTGGATCAGAACGGCAACTTTTATGAGCATATCCTTCCGACAAACATACCATACCCCGCAGACTATCTGAGCTCACACCCCATCAGGCTCGACTCGGTCACTGAACCTGCCCTCCGGGCCCTTGCTCCATCCGACTCCATACTTTTGAGCTTTTATTACCAGCCCCAGGGCAGGAGCGGTCCGCCGACACCTGACGACGCCCTCAAGCTGCAGTTTCTGCAGGTACCCGGTCATTACGACCTGGATGAAGAGGGGGAGGTGGTCTGGGTGGAGGACCTCTGGGAAACTGTCTGGGAGACACAGGGGATGAGCCTGAGCAAGTTTTCAGGCGATACATTCCCGTATTTCAAACGGGTGGTCATTCCCATTGAGGACCCCGTGTATTTCCGGGACGACTTTCGTTTCAGGTTCGTGAATGAGGCCACCTACAAGGCTTACAACCAGCAGAGCCTGGACAATATCACCGGGAGCCGGTCTGTCTGGAACGTGGACTATGTGTTTCTGGACCATGGGCGCAGCAGTGCCGACAAACATTATTTTGACATCGCCTTTGCGTCAGGTGCACAGCCGATTCTCAAACGGTACAGTGAGATGCCCTGGTCGCATTTCATTGTAAACGCTCCACAGCACCTGCGAGAGAGCTTTTCGATGAAGATCACCAACCTGGACAATATCATCTATCCCTACTCCTACCGTTACTTTATCCGTGACGAGGGGGGGAATGTGGTCAGGAATTATTCAGGCGGCACCTGGAACCTTTCCCCGTTCAGCACCTCGGGCTACCAGCCCTACCAACCGCATGCCA
>SLSG01000054.1 GCA_007130545.1 Bacteroidales bacterium
CCTTTACACTGGCGGATACCACAAATGCCTGTGCTGGTTACCACAACCGAAATCACAGGTGATTATTAACCACAAATTCCAATATTATGCACCACAACAAATCTTGTGTTCCACAGGAACCTTTTTCCAAACTGGAAGAGAATGGAAAGGCGTCCATTCTTAACTACAACTTGCCACAGGCAACTTGTTATGATGCCACGAGCTTTCTCGGACTCGACGTTGATCAAAAACTTTTCAAGGCCAACCAGCTGAAGCCGCCTTCTAACGACTTCTGGGACATTGTTCCAAAATTACCAAGGGAAGAATTGCTGAAAAAACTGGAGGTCCTTGATCTGGTCGCTCCCGACATCCCGTTGTTAATGAACCCGGAGCTTTTAAAAACCGTCAGATTGGCCAAACAGCCGGCCAATCCAACCCAGGGTGGCTCTGGCAGTGATTCTGGTGTTGCAGGGGTTGCAGCCGGCATGGCCGCTAAAAGAACCGATTTCACTGTTGCATCCACGATCGCCGCAGGCAGCCTTGCCAACAAGGCCAGGCTGGACGTTGTTGCCGGACAGGATAGCACCATCCTGCTGGTTGACAAAATCAGGGAGGGCTATATGCCGGTGCTCAAAGAGCGGTTTTCCCGAATTCCGGAAATCCTGTTCTTTCCCAGGCCCCTGAAGGCTGACCCACAACTTAGCATTGTGCTTCACCTGAAGATGTGTTCCTATTTGGGGGACTACGGGGCAGGGCGTACCGTAAATACGTTCAGCCTGCTGCCCGGTGAAAAAACCACGATCACCATTCGCAGTTACCTGTATAAGGAGGAGGTCAAAAGCCAGGCCCAGAACGTGCTGGATTCATACAGCGAATCAAGTGCGGAAGACCTGCAGACATTGGTTGAAAACGAGGTGGAACACGCCACCAGCATGTCAAAATCTGAATCCAACAGCAAGACCGGAAATTGGAAGGCCGGGGGAAGCGCGGGCATCAACTTGGGGTTCTTCAAGATCGGCGGCGGTGGCGGCGGTGGCGGCACGTCATCCTCTTCCTCCTCTGTAAACCAAGCCGTCCAGACCCAGGTCAGCATCCTGACCAGCAGTACCAGCAGGCATACGTCCAGGGCAGATTCCCTCAGGGAGGTCGAGGTGAACACCTCCACCAAGTCCACCCAGGTCTCTGAGTCTGAAGAACTCATCGTCCGGGAACTGGAGAACCCCAACGACAGCCGGGTGCTGAATTTTGTATTCCGCCAGTTGATGCAGGAGTTCATCAGCCTGACTTATGTGCACGATGTGTCCTTCGTTTACTCCAACGGATTTCCCTCACAGCGTAAGTCTGCCAAGTTATCCGGACTGGAGGACATGCTGCGCGAGATCCTGGTAAACGAAGCGGCCGTTAAAAAAGTCATGGAGCAGGTATTTGCCCAACTGTGCAGCATTGTGGATTTTGGAGGCAAGATGCAGGCCCTGATCGAGAAGGTTTCACACAAACTCGGCAACTGTATCCAGGCAGGCAACAAGCAGGAAAACCTGGAATATGTCCGGGTCAAATCCGGGTTGAATCAAACCTATCGCGGTAAAACGGTGAATGGGATCATCCTGGATGCCACGCACAGGGTGGTGAGGACCCCTTCGCTTGTCGTGGATGCATTGCTCGGACAGGGAGAGGCGCTGGATTGCTACAACTCCCGGCTATACGATGAAACCGCAAACGAGGCCCATCTGAAAAATGAAAAACTGAAGCAGGCCATCGAGGTGATCAACGGCATAGCTGATCCGGTGGAGAAGGCGAAACTTTACCAGATGGTTTTCGGTAGCGGCAATGCGGAACAGGAACAGGAACAGGAGGAGGAATAAATATACCGGACTCATGGGAAGAACCACCGATGTATTGATCGTCGGACAGGGGCTTGCAGGTTGTATGCTGGCCCTGGAATTGCACAAGCGGGAAATGGATTTCCTGGTAATGGCACCTACGGGAGCTCGTCCGGCTTCCCTGGTGGCGGCAGGGCTCTATTTCCCGCTGATGTCTCGTAAACCTGCCATTGACAAGGTATTCCGGACCTGTTACCCGGTCATGGGAAACGCATACCGGGAGGCTGAGGCATTTCTCGGAACTTCCCTGCTCCATGAAATTCCTTCTATTAAGCTATTTCCGCCGGCAGAACTGGAACAGTGGCGGGCATTTCAACATGGGCCGGAAGGTTCGGTCATACAGGCCATCGCAGACCACGCTGTCATACCTGGAATCAAACCTGGCTGGTCCATGGCCGTGATCAGGCCTTCGGGCTATGTGGACCTTCCCCTGCTTGTCCAGGCCTGCAGGGAATGGCTGATTCGCGAAAACCGGTTCATTAACTGGCACCTGGACCATTCCGGGGTGAGATTTTCTGGTAACCTGGTCAAGGTAAACTTATCCGGAGGCGATTTCGTGAAAGCCCGGCACCTGGTATTCTGTGAGGGGGCATCAGGGGCTTCAAGCCCATGGTTCGGACAAATGGGAATAAAACCAAACAAGGGAGAACTCATAGACATTGCCGTGGATGGATTGCCTGAAAAATCTATAATGCGTTGCAGCTTGAACCTGCTGCCGCTCGGCAAGGGCAAATTCCGGGCCGGGGCCACCTATTGCAACGACCCGGTGAATGACATCCCCTCACGGAAAGGACTGGACGAGCTGACCGGCAGGCTCCGGGAGTTTGTGAACCTTCCCTTCCGCATCATTGCGCACCGTGCCGGACTGCGGCCTGCCTCCCGTAACCGGAAGCCGGTGACAGGGTCACACCCCCGGTTCCCAAATCTGTCGGTACTCAACGGACTCGGCTCGAAGGGGGTTCTCCAGGCGCCATACCATGCCTGGATCCTGGCAGACCAGCTCGCATCAGGAAAGGTCCCTCTAATAAAGGGCCTTCTGAAGAAACAGGATAAAGATGTAACTTTACGGCTGCCTGGTTGAATTCGGTTTCAAGCATGAACCAAGACAGCATTTCTGACCCAGATAAAAACAGGCCGGGTGTGCATTTCCCGCCTGGGGCAACCCCGGTCGTACAAGTTTGGGCGCCCCTGGCAAGCAGGTTGGTCATGGAAGTCGAAGGGAAACCCCCTATCCGACTGCAAAAAAAAACAGATGGCTGGTGGAAGGCTACCTGCCCCGGACTTCAGCCGGGCGACAGGTATTTTTTCAAAATCAACGGGCGCAGACGCTATCCGGATCCGGCCTCTTTGTTGCAGCCTGAGGGGGTGCATGGGCCGTCTGAATGCGTGGACCTGGAGGTGATCCGGAAGATTGGGGAGTCTGACTGGCAAGGCATTGCCATGCGGGATCTGGTCATTTATGAGCTGCATGTGGGCACTTTCACCCCCGTGGGGACTTTCCGGGCCATACAGGAAAAGCTGGCCTACCTGA
>SLSG01000326.1 GCA_007130545.1 Bacteroidales bacterium
GGCTGGTGAACCAACCATTGCAGTGTACCACGTCCGGGGCCCAGTTCAGTTTTTTCACGGTCTCAATGACCCCACGGGTGAAGAAGATGGCCCTTTCATCGTTATCGGGAAAATATTTTCCGGTCTTACCCAGCAGGGCAAACTTCCGCTGAAAAAAGTCATCATTGTCAATAAAATAGATTTGCATTCGGGCCGATTGTATCGAAGCCACCTTGATAATGAGTGGATGGTCTGCATTATTGATAACCAGATTCATCCCAGAAAGCCGAATCACTTCATGCAATTGATTCCGCCGTTCATTGATGCAACCATATCTCGGCATGAAGGTACGGATCTCCTTCCCCTTTTCCTGTACTCCCTGCGGAAGGTGCCGGCCAATATGACCCATTGCAGTCTCCTTAAGGTAAGGGGTAATCTCTTGCTGCACAAAAAGCACTTTGGGTTTTTCCATAAAACTACCTGATTGATTGAATGAATTTTAATATGCAAAAATACGGTTTTTTTTGGTCATTTTCAACAAATACTTATAGCTTTGCAGGTTTGTTTTTCCGGTAAAGGCCTGCGAGCACCCTGCATATAACTCACTAAGACAACAAGATAGCACACAGACGCACAGGTTTTGCAGACAAAACCCAGGATCGGGGCTGCAAGAACATTCGTAAAAATAATTCGTTATAATTCAATAAACTGGAAGGCTTTGAAAATAAAGATCGGACGCTATTTCCGGGTATTGCTTTCTTTGTCTGCAGGGATCTTTTTGCTCTGGCTGATCGGGCGCGGGCAGGACGTGCAGCAGATCATGCGTGAGTTCAGGGAGGCCAACTATTTTTGGATCCTGATGGCCGTCCTGGTCACACTGCTCAGTCATGTGCTACGGGCCATAAGGTGGAACCTGCTGATTGCTTCAATGGACTACCCGGTAAGCACCAGCCGCACTTTCCATGCCCTCATGGCCGGATACCTCTCAAACCTGGCCGTCCCACGACTGGGGGAACTGACCCGCTGCCTGGTACTAAGCAGGTCAGGCAAACCGCCTGTCAACACCCTGGTAGGTACGGTGGTAATCGAAAGGGTGTTTGACATGCTCTGCCTGATGACGATCGTCATACTTACCATTGCCTTTCAATTCGAATTCCTGCGGGAGTTTCTTGATCAGCTCGTAGTCAGACCCCTGCAGAGCCGTTGGGCCGGAAAGCTTTGGATTCCGGTCCTGGTGATCGTGGTCGGATTGGTCCTGGCTGCAGGGGCCCTGCTGGCGCTGCGAAGGAAGCTGAAAACCGCGGCTGAAAACGGGATATTCTTTAAGCTGAACCGGCAGGTCCATGGGGTGAAAAGCGGCATAAAGACCATTGCCCGCATGGATAAAAAAATGTTGTTCCTTGCCTATTCGGCCGGGATTTGGGCGCTGTACTTCCTGACGGTATACCTTTGTTTTTTCGCCATCTCGTCCACTGCCCACCTCGGGGTCGCCACCGGCATCACCCTGCTGGCAGTCGGGAGTCTGGGCATTGTGGCCCCCGTTCCCGGCGGGATCGGCACATACCACTTCCTGACCATCGCCACACTGACCCAATTGTATGCCATTGCCCCGGAACCAGCCATCTCCTACGCCTATATTTCACACGCCATCCAAATGGTGGTAATCCTCGTCACCGGAACACTGGCCTGGATACTGATCACGCTGGAACAAAGAAAACAAAAAAAGAAGATCCGGGAGTAAGTACTCCCATGAACAAGTTCACAGGCATTAACGTTTATTTTGCACGATGTCAGCAACAATGGACCATATCACAAGCAAAATTTTTGATGATCTCGCCGGGTTTGAGGAGAAACTCTCCAAGTGGAGAAAGTACGCCACAAAGCTGGTGTTCACCAACGGCTGTTTTGACCTGCTCCATCCCGGACACATCGATTACCTTTCCAGGGCGGCCGACCTGGGTGACGTGCTGATAGTAGGTCTCAATACAGATGCTTCCGTCAGACGGCTAAAGGGCGTGGGCAGGCCGGTAAACGACCAGTATGCAAGGGCCATTCTGCTGGCCTCCCTGGGTTTTGTGGACGCAGTAGTGTATTTTGATGATGACACTCCTTTTTCCCTGATCGAAGCGATCCTGCCGGACGTGCTGGTAAAGGGCGGGGATTACAAAGAGGCAGAAATTGTCGGATCTGACATCGTAAAGGCAAAAAATGGTAAGGTTGTTGCTATAGACTTCCTTGAGGGGTACTCAACCAGTGCCATAATCCAAAAAATCAGAAACTGAACATGGAAGCATCCCCCCGTAGCAACAAACGGTTAAATATATACCTCCCGATTCTGTTCGCAGCCATCCTGGTCGCCGGTTTTTACCTTGGCCTGCATTTGCGTACACCGGTTGACGGGCAAGCGGAAAAGAAGTTCTTCTCCATTGGGTTTGACAGAAGCGACAAGATCAACAACGTGATCAATTACATCTACGACTCCTACGTGGACACCATCGATCGTGAGCACCTGACGGAGGAGATCATAATGAATGTATTGAGAGACCTTGACCCCCACTCAGCCTATATTCCGGCATCCGAATTCCGGGAGATGAATGACCCGCTGATGGGCAGCTTTGATGGTATCGGCATAGAATTCAACATGATCACCGACACCGTGGTTGTGATCAGCCCCATAAGTGGCGGACCCAGTGAGCGGGCAGGCCTCATGGCCGGCGACCGCATCATAGCCGTGGAGGATGAACCCATCGCCGGGGTGCGCAAATCGACCAATGAAGTGGTCTCGATGCTTAAGGGCAAAAAAGGAACTGAAGTGAATATCTCCGTGCTCAGGCGGGGCGTTGCAGATCCCATGACTTTTTCCATCATTCGTGACAAGATCCCGTCTTACAGCCTGGACATTGCCTATATGCCGGGCGAGGACATCGGCTACATCCGACTGAATAAATTTGCTGCCACCACCCACCAGGAGTTTGCCACCGCCCTCATGGGACTGAGGGAGCAGGGGATGGAGAAGTTGATCCTGGACCTCAGGGGCAACACAGGGGGCTTCCTGGATGCGGCCATCAACATCGCCGATGAGTTCCTGGGATCTCAGCAGCTGATCGTTTACACCGACGGGCGAATGCGTCCCCGCAACTATGCCATTGCCCGCAGGCAGGGCGGGTTTGAAACCCAGCCCCTCGTGATCCTGATCGATGAATGGTCTGCCTCTGCCAGTGAAATTGTGGCCGGTGCGGTACAGGACAATGACCGGGGCCTGATCATCGGGCGGCGGTCTTTTGGCAAGGGACTGGTGCAGGAACAGGTGCAACTGGGCGATGGCTCTGCCTTGCGGCTGACAGTGGCCAGGTATTATACCCCTTCGGGGCGCAGCATACAGAAAC
>SLSG01000181.1 GCA_007130545.1 Bacteroidales bacterium
AGATGCGCGTCAGGCCATACTACCTCTACCAGTGTGATCCGGTGTTGGGTTCGGCCCATTTCCGGACAAGCGTAAAAAAGGGTCTTGAGATCATGGACGGGCTTCGCGGACATACAAGCGGATATGCAATTCCCCAGTATGTCATCGATGCCCCGGGCGGTGGCGGGAAAATTCCTTTGCTTCCTGATTACTTCCAGGGAAGGAAAGGTCGTGACATCTTGCTGCGGAATTATGAAGGAAAGATGTTTTCTTATCCGGACACTGCCGGTGAGTAGTCCGGACTTTCATTCGCCTGCCGGGCGATCCACGGAAATCCCATACAAGCATGTTCAGGATCCGCAAGATTAGCGATGATTTGTTTCCGATGAACCGTATGGCCGTAGACCAGGTCAAGGAAATCATGCGCTCCCAGTTCTCATCCCTCCGGGAGGAGCAGATACAGGCTGTTTCCATGCAACTGCAGGACCCTTTGAAGTTCCGGTTCCGGAGCATCTTGTTTGTGGCAGAGAATATCCGGGGCAGGGTCAGGGGGTTCGCCTTGCTCATGCATGCGCCTGACCTGGATTTTTGTTTTCTGGAATTCATTGCCACCCGCCGGGAGCCGGTTCCCTCAGGCACAGGCAGTGCCCTTTACGAGCGCTGCCGGGAAGAGGCAACCCTGCTAAGGGTTTCGGGGATCTATATGGAAAGCCTTCCCGATGACCCCTGCCTTTGTCCCGATCCGGCCATCCTGGAGGAGAACAAGGCCAGGCTGAAGTTCTGGGAACGATTCGGGGTCAGGCCGCTGGTTAACACCCGCTACGAAACCCCTGTGAAGGAAGGGGAAACCTGTCCGCCTTTTCTGATGATCGACACCCTTGACAAGGAACAAACGCCTTCACTGCAAAATGCCAGGGCGGTTTGTGAAGCCATTCTGAGGCGAAAATACGGAGACTATTGTCCGGAATCCTATATCCGTACAGTGCTGGAATCGTTCAGTGATGATCCGGTCAAGCTGAGACCCTTTCGCTATGTACGGCGGCGGCCGGCAATAAAGCTTGCAGGCAAGGGCAGCAGAAAGCCTGTTTTACTGATATATAACAATCAACATATCATTCACCATGTAAGGGAAAGGGGCTATGTGGAGTCGCCGGTGCGTATACGGGCCATTCTGGATGCTTTTGAAGGTTTTTCCGCAGTAAAGTCCATCCCCGCCATTTCCTTTCCGGAGAAGCATATCCGCCAGGTGCACGAGGCCGGACTGGTGGATTACCTGAAGGCCGCATGCAAGGCAACACCAGAGGGGAAATCGGTTTATCCCTATGTGTTTCCGATCCGGAATGCGGGGAGGAAACCGGCAGACCTCGGACTTCTGGCGGGATACTATTGTATAGACACATTTACACCCATCCACCGCAATGTCTGGGATGCAGCCAGAAGTGCAGTGGATTGCGCTTTGACCGGAGCCGGGCAGCTGCTGGATGGTTATCCATGTGCCTATGCCCTCGTCAGGCCACCTGGCCACCATGCCGAGACCAGGGTCTACGGGGGATTCTGTTACCTGAATTCTGCAGCGATCGCCGCCAGGTTTTTGGCACAATATGGCAAGGTAGCCATACTGGACATCGATTACCACCACGGAAACGGGCAGCAGGATATTTTTTACCGCAACAGGGAAGTATTGACCATCAGTATACATGGTCATCCTTCAGATACCTATCCTTATTTTTGCGGGTTCCGGAATGAGAAGGGCGAAGGGGACGGCCTGGGATACAACCACAATTTCCCGCTTTCCCCGGATACCCATCCGACGGCATACAGAAAAGTGCTGTCAGAGGCACTCCACCTGATTGGGGGCTTCAAACCGGCCTTTTTGGTGGTTTCGTTCGGACTGGATACCGCAAAGGGGGATCCCACCGGGTCATTCGGGTTTACTGCGAAGGATTTCGAAAAGAACGGAAAGATGATCGGGAGCATGCGCCTGCCCTTGCTTTTGGTGCAGGAAGGTGGTTATCTCACACGTTCGGTTGGCCAGCATGCACGAAGTTTTATACAGGGCATATATGAAACAGCCTGTCAGGTATCTTAATAAACAATCTGTTTTGACAAACCAAAAAAAAATGATAGTCGGATTTACATACGACCTTAAAAAGGAATACCTGGACATGGGCTTCAGCCCGGAGGAAGCCGCTGAGTTTGATGAACCGGAAACCATTGACGGGATATCGGATGCACTGCAAGCACTGGGCCACGAGGTGGTGCGAATCGGGCATGTAAGGTCCTTGCTCGAACGACTCGGAAGGGGTGAGCGCTGGGACCTGGTTTTTAATATCTGTGAAGGGACCTCCGGCATTTCGCGGGAGGCCCGGGTTCCGGCAATACTGGATATATACGGGATTCCATACGTATTTGCAGATGCCCTGGTCATGTCCCTGACCCTGCACAAGGGGCTGGCCAAAAGGGTGGTGCGTGACCTTGGTGTCCCGACTGCCGCCTTTGCACTGGTGGAACGTCCTGATGACATCTCAAAAATCGAGTTGCCTTTTCCGCTCTTTGTGAAGCCCGTTGCCGAAGGGACCGGGAAAGGGATAGGTGCAGATTCAAAAGTGTGGAACCAAGAGCAATTGTATGAGGCGTGCATCCGGAGGTTGGAAAAATTCAGGCAGCCGGTGCTGGTGGAGCGGTTTCTGCCGGGACGTGAGATTACGGTGGGTATCGTAGGGAGCGGACAGCGGGCAAGGCTTATCGGCATGATGGAGGTTTTATACCGGGAAAACGAAAAAACCGGGATATACTCTCTGGAGAACAAGGCCCGGTATGAAGAGTTTATAGAATACCGTGTCCCGGAGAAGGAGGTTTTCGAACGCTGCGAAAAGGTGGCGCTGGATGCATGGACGGGCCTGGGCTGTGTGGATGGAGGCAGGGTGGACCTCAGGCTGGATGAAAAGGGCATCCCGAATTTTATGGAGGTCAACCCCCTGCCCGGACTGAACCCGCAGCACAGCGACCTGCCGATTCTTGCCGGACTTGCGGGCATGGGATTTAATGACCTGATCGGGACGATCCTCGGGGAGGCGCTTATCAGGCTGGGCATAGGGGAAGGCATGCCAGGCAGTACCAAGCCGTTTGCCCTGATCCTTCACAGTCCACTGACCGCCGGGGCGGGGCCCGATGAACTGGATGTGCTGGACCAGGCGGCTTTTTTTCGCAGCGGTTTGTCAGCGCTCGGTTACCAGGTTGAAACCGCGCCGTTCCGTCTGGATGGTTTCGGGAAACCGGACCTTGTGGTGAACCTCACAGAAACCCTGGCCGGCAGCGGCAGGCTTGTGCATGTAGGACCCGGCCTGTTTGAGGCCTTGAACCTTCCCTTTACCGGATGCCCGTC
>SLSG01000082.1 GCA_007130545.1 Bacteroidales bacterium
AAAGGCGTTATGTGGAAAGCCTCAGTGCCTATGCCAGGCAATTCCTGGGGCGCATGCACAAGCCGGAAGTGGACTACATCAAAGGCATTTCCCCGGCCATTGCCATCGAGCAAAGGGTGAACACGCGTAATCCCCGCTCCACGGTCGGGACCTCCACGGAGGTCTATGACTACCTCAAGCTGCTGTTCGCCCGCATCGGGCAAACCCGATCTCCTGTTTCCGGCAACCTTGTGACGCGGCATACGGTGACCGATGTGGTGGACTTTGTCCTCTCCCTTCCGGAAGGCCAGATGGTGATGCTGCTGGCCCCGCTGAACCTGAAGCCGGGCCGAAACCTGGAGGACCAGTTGAAGGTATTGATGCAACAGGGCTTTTCCAGGTTGATGCTCAACGACAGGATCGTCCGCCTGGAGGAAGTGTTGGCTGGTTTGCCGGATCTGGAGGTGAAAAAAAAGCCTTCCATGGTCATCGACCGTTTCACGGTCATGCAGGATGAAACCGGACTTTCAAGCCGCATAGCGGATTCCGCCCAGATCGCTTTTTTTGAAGGGGAGGGGGAATGCCTGCTTGAATATGGGTCGGACGATGAAAAAAAGCATATGCATTTTTCCAGCCGCTTTGAGCTGGACGGCATCTCCTTCGAGGAACCTTCGGTAAACCTGTTCACCTTCAACAATCCATACGGGGCGTGCAAGGCCTGTGAGGGTTTCGGAAGTGTGATCGGTATAGACCCCGACCTGGTGATCCCCAACAAAGGGCTGTCAATTTACGAGGAGGCCATTGCCTGCTGGAAGGGGGAGAAAATGGGCAAATGGAAAGACCGTCTGGTGGCCAGTGCCTATAAATTTGATTTCCCGATCCACAAGCCGTTTTTCCAGCTCAGCGAGGAGCAGAAAGCGCTATTGTGGACCGGCAACAAACATTTCAAGGGGCTGGATGACTTTTTCCACATGGTGGAGGAGAACACCTATAAGATACAGTACCGCGTGATGCTTTCCCGTTACCGGGGCAAGACGGTCTGCCCGGATTGCAAAGGGACCCGTCTCAGGCAGGATGCCGCCTATGTAAAAATTGCCGGAAAGTCCATCACCGACATGGTGCTGATGCCCATTGACGATTTGCGGGAGTTCTTCCGGACCCTGCCGCTGGATACCCATCAGCGCAGCGTGGCAAAAAGGCTGTTGACCGAGATCAGCAACCGGCTGGAATACCTGGATGATGTCGGACTTGGTTACCTTAGCCTGAACAGGCTTTCCTCCACCTTGTCGGGTGGGGAGTCACAGCGCATTAATCTGGCTACTTCGCTGGGCAGCAGCCTGGTGGGATCCATGTATATTCTGGATGAGCCGAGCATCGGGCTGCATCCGCGGGATACCCGGCGCCTGATTGGCGTGCTGAAAAGCTTGCGTGATTTGGGCAACACTGTGATCGTCGTGGAGCATGAGGAGGAGATCATGCGTGCAGCCGACCAGATCATCGACATCGGTCCGCTCGCGGGCACCCACGGGGGGGAGATCATCTTCCAGGGATCATTCCGGGACTTGCTTAAAACCAAAGGCAGTCTGACGGCCTCTTACCTGAACAAGGAGCTGCAGATTGAAGTGCCGCAAACCAGGCGGAAATGGCTTGAGTACATAGAGCTGAAGGGGGTCCGGCAACACAACCTGAAGGGCTTCGATGTCAGGGTGCCGCTAAAGGCAATGGTGGTCATTACCGGTGTCAGCGGCTCGGGCAAGACCTCGCTGGTGAAGAACATCCTGTTCCCATCCCTGAAAAAACATTATGGGGGGTATGGGGAGCGGACCGGGAAATTTGACGCCCTGGACGGAGACATGGATAGCTTGCAGGATATAGAATACATCGACCAAAACCCGATTGGAAAATCCTCCCGCTCCAACCCGGTAACCTACCTCAAGGCATACGACGATATCCGGAACCTGTTTGCTGATCAGCCGCTTTCCAAGGTCAGGGGCTATACGCCGGGCTTTTTCTCCTTTAATGTGGAAGGAGGTCGCTGTCCGGAATGCGACGGCGACGGCAAGGTGGAGATAGAGATGCAGTTCATGGCCAATATCAGCCTGGTCTGTGAGTCCTGTCGCGGGACCCGCTTCAGGGAGGAGATTCTGGACATTCAGTTTGAAGGAAAGACCATCAGCGATGTGCTGGAGATGACCGTGGATGATGCCATAGCTTTTTTTTCAGCAGCCACCAATTGCGGACAGATCTGTAAGCGCATCGCTGCCAACATTCAGCCACTTGCAGATGTGGGATTGGGCTATATCCGGCTCGGCCAGTCGTCCAGCACCCTGAGCGGAGGAGAGGCACAGCGGGTGAAGCTGGCATCCTTCCTGACCCGGGGGGCACATGCCGGGAAAACCCTCTTCGTATTTGATGAACCCACCACCGGGCTACACTTCCATGACATCCACAAGCTGTTGCAGGCCTTCAATGCCTTGCTTGACCGGGGCCACTCCCTGCTTGTCATCGAACACAACCCGGAGGTCATAAAAAGTGCTGACTGGGTGATCGACCTTGGTCCAGAAGGCGGGGAAAGGGGCGGTTACCTGGTATTTGAGGGAACACCGGAAGGGCTTGCAGCCTGTGAGGCTTCCCATACCGGTAAATTCATTGCCGGTAAGCTGGCCTGAGATTTTCCCCGGCAGTTGAAAAAACTTTCCTAATTTTGCCGGCAGACGCCGATCTGCATGATAAAAATGCTTTTGTTCCGGTTTTTGGTGACCGCCATTGCTATGGCGGGGATTGCGGTTCCCTTGAATGGTGCCGTGACTGCGCCGGCTAATGAGCCTCCGGAGGCACGTGTGGACTTTCCTTATGCCGTGCTGGAAAAATCTGAGATTGACTTCGGGAAAGTGACCGGCGGATCCCCGATTTCCGGTCACATCCGGATTACCAATGAGGGTGCGGTGGACCTGCTGGTGGCCAAGGTAAGGGGGTCATGCGGACTGATGATTGCTTCCTGGCCCGGGGAACCTCTGGGGCAGGGGGAGCAGCTGCAGATCAGCTTCCGTTACGATGGCAACCGCTTGGGACCATTCGAACGCTTCATCACCATCCATACCAATGCCTGGCAAAAAGACCTGGTGGTGAAGGTTAGCGGTGAGGTCGTGCCGCCCCGGGAACAGGGCCGCTGAGCTGCGGTAAATAATAAGTGGACCTGCGGCAACACATGTGAACCGGCGGCAATACATACAGTAGAAACAATACCCAAATAAACATTCAATACCCATCCCATTATGCCGAACATTTCAGAAAAAGGGCGCATGATGCCCGAGTCACCCATCAGGAAGCTGGTTCCCTATGCCGATCAGGCAAAAAAGAGGGGCACGAAGGTGTATCACCTCA
>SLSG01000229.1 GCA_007130545.1 Bacteroidales bacterium
ATGAAAGGGCCATCTTCTTCACCCGTGGGGTCATTGAGACCGTGAAAAAACTGAACTGGGCCCCGGACGTGGTACACTGCAATGGTTGGTTCACCAGCCTGATGCCTTTTTATATCAAGGTCGCCCTGAAGGAAAACCCGATGTTTTCAGACACCAAGGTAATCTATTCGGTTTACAATGATGCATTTACGGAGCCATTGAACAGTGATTTGGCGGTGAAAATGAAAAGCAGGGATGTTTCAGGGCAAATGCTGGAAAAGTACAAGGATACCTCATACCTTGGCATCAGCAAAACCGCCATAGACTTCAGCGACGGCATCATTTTCGGGGATGAGGCCATCGATCCCGAACTGGAAGCATATATCCGCAAGAGCGGGAAACCCATGCTTGAATACCAGGCAAGGGAGACCTATGTAGATGCCTACAATGCCTTTTACGATGAAATTCTGGTAAAGGAAACCATTCTGACAGAATAAAATTCTTTACTTTTGCGTTTTGTTTCCGACAGAAAGGCAAGTTGCATTTGTTTAAAAATAAACCCGAATACCTTGAAAACGAACCATTCCCCCCGCCTGCGCGGGGGTTTTTTAGGCCTGTTGCTGTTGTCTTTTCTGACAGCTGTTTCTTTATTTTCGATTAATGCCTGTTCTGAACCCGATGAAATCGGACTCGGACTGATCGACCGGAGGGCGGGATTCAACTCGTCCGATACCCTGACCATCATAGGTTCCACCGGGGTCAGTGTACCCGTGCCGACCAATTTTGGCGGACAAAATATGTTGGGCGTGCTGGACGATCCCCTGTTCGGGAAGGTCAGGGCCAGTCTGTTCACCCAGTTCCGCCTGACCCAGAACAACTTTTCACTGGGGGAATCCCCGGTATTGGACTCCCTGACAATATCTTTTGAGTATTCCGGAAGATATTACGGGCAGGTGGAAACCTTTCAGACCATTAAGATCTTCGAGCTTAGTGAGCAGGTTCCCGATGTCGACACCCTTTATTCCGACCTCGTGGTGCCGCATTACCCGGATCCGGTGGCGGAACTGCTGCTGCGTCCGGCACCGACCGACAGTGTGTTGATCGATACCACCATGTTTGCCCCGCATTTTAAGGTCCGGCTCTCGGATGCGCTCGGGCAGAAGATCATCGACGCCAACGGCACCCCTGCCTTCGAGAACGTACCGAACTTCCTGGAGTACTTCAAGGGGCTTTACATCACTGTGGATGATGAGATAGACGGAACCGGAAGCATATTCAACATCAGCGTGTTCAATTTTTTTACGAGGCTAAGTCTTTACTACCACGAAGAGGGTGATACGAACGCCCTGCGACATGACTTTCCAATTACCCAATTTACAAAGCGATCCAATTTTTTTGAAACCCTCAGCTATGACAATGCCCATCCGGTATTGGTTGAGCAGCTTTTTGGGGAGGATCCTGAAGAATCCGGCGACAGCCTTTTGTTCGTGCAGTCCATGGGAAAACTGCGTGCCAATATCCGTTTCCCTTATCTTTCAGAGCTATCCAGTGCGGCCAATGTGACCATCAACCAGGCCAGGCTGATCGTTCCGATTGCCGAAGGGTTTTCAGACGAGATGTTCACCCCCGCCCAGGAGCTTTTCCTGTTGCGCTACGATGACAACGGCAAAATGGTGCCGCTGGCCGATATGCAGTTCGGGGATGAGTATTTTGGGGGAAGATACAACGAGGGCGAAAGGCACTACAGCTTCAACATTACCCAGCACCTGCAGGAGGTGATGGACGGGAAGATCTCTGACCACGGGCTTACCATGGTCATACCCCAGGCTGCGGAAAATGCCCGGAGGGTCGTGCTGAATGGTCCGGGCCTCGCGCTCAGGCCCATGCGGCTGGAGATCATCTATACGGTTTTTAATTAAACGCAACCCATGTGCGGAATCGTTGGTTACATTGGTCACAGAGAAGCTTACCCAATACTTGTCAAAGGACTTTACCGGCTTGAGTACCGCGGTTACGACAGCGCCGGCATTGCATTGCTGAACGGGGGGGTGCATCTTTACAAAACCCATGGCAAGGTGCGGGACCTGGAGGAGAAGGTAAAGGACCAGGACATTTCAGGCAACACCGGCATTGCCCATACCCGCTGGGCCACACACGGAGAACCGAATGAACAAAACGCACATCCGCATTTCAGTCCGTCACAGAAACTGGCCATCATTCACAACGGCATCATTGAGAACTATGCCGCCCTCAGGGAGGAGCTAACCAACCGGGGCTACCATTTTCGCAGCGAAACCGATACCGAGGTGCTGATCCACCTGATCGAGGACATCCTGCTGAACGAACCCATGATCTCCAATAAGGTGCATCAGCAAGATGATCCTGCCGGTGCGCGTGCGCGGGGGGTCGTCCGTGAAGCGGATATGGGAATGCCCGAAGATACCTGTCAGCTGGTGGAGGCTGTCCGCATTGCCCTTACCCAGGTGGTGGGGGCCTATGCCATCGTGGTGGTTTCTGAAGACCATCCGGATGTGCTGATTGCTGCAAAAAAAGGCAGTCCACTTGTGATCGGGATCGGCAAAGGGGAATTTTTTATTGCCTCGGATGCCTCACCCATTGTGGAATACACCAAGGAGGTGGTCTATCTGGACGATGAGGAACTGGCCATCATCCCGCGCAAAGGCAGGCTGAAGCTGAAAACCATCCGCAATCAGGAGAAAACACCCTATGTACATCAGCTGGAAATGCAGTTGTCTGCCATTGAAAAAAGCGGCTTTCCGCATTTCATGCTCAAGGAGATCTTTGAGCAGCCACGCAGCATCCGGGACAGTATGCGCGGAAGACTCCATGCAGCCCGGGGGATCGTTTCACTAGGTGGAATCATTGATTATGAGCAGCGCTTTGTCAATGCCAGGCGCATCATCATTGTCGGATGCGGCACCTCCTGGCATGCGGGACTGGTGGGGGAGTATCTTTTTGAGGACCTGGCCAGGATTCCGGTTGAAGTGGAGTATGCCTCCGAATTCCGCTACCGCAACCCGATTATCTATGAGAATGATCTGGTTATCGCCATCAGCCAGTCCGGCGAAACCGCTGATACCTTAGCCGCAGTTGAGCTTGCCAGGTCGAAAGGGGCCACAATCATTGGCATATGCAACGTCGTTGGGTCGTCCATCGCCCGTGCCACCCATGCAGGCTCTTATACGCATGCCGGACCCGAAATAGGGGTGGCTTCCACAAAGGCCTTCACAGCACAGGTAACCGTGCTTTCGCTGATGGCCCTTTCTATCGCAAGTAAAAAGGGCTCGATCCCAAAGGCCCGGCTCCATCAGTTGCTGAATGAACTGGAACACATACCCGAGAAAGTGGAGAGGGTACTGAAAACCGCATCCGTGATCCAGGAAATTTCCGAAATTTTCAAAGATGTGCGCAACTTCCTGTATCTGGGCCGCGGATACAACTTCCCGCTTGCCCTGGAAGGGGCACTGAAGTTAAAGGAGATCTCCTACATCCATGCCGAGGGCTATCCTGCAGCGGAAATGAAACACGGTCCCATTGCACTGATTGACGAAAACATGCCCGTGGTGGTCATCGCCACCAGGAAGGGGAGCTATGAAAAACTGCTCAGCAACATACAGGAGCTCAAGGCCCGCAAGGCTGTAATTATTGCCATCATAACCGAAGGGGACCAGGTCATGCGGGAGCTTGCCGACTATATTGTGGAGATTCCTGCCACGGATGAGATCTTCGTGCCGCTGGTCGCCACCATCCCCTTGCAGCTGTTGTCTTACCAGATTGCCGTGCTGCGCGGATGCAACGTAGACCAGCCACGCAACCTTGCAAAGTCTGTAACGGTGGAATAAGCCAAACCCGCTGAAAACAATCAAAACCCCCATGACCATGAAGCATATCGTATTTTGCCTTGTTCTGGGCCTGCTGATCACAATGGGCGATACCGCCAGCAGCCAGACGAAGGTCCTGATCGCTTATTTCAGTGAAACAGGCAACACAGAAGCCCTTGCCGCTGCTGTCGCCCATGGCGCCGGCGAAGTGGACGGGGTGGAGGTTATTCTGAAGACGGTGGACCAGGTAACGGAAGTGGATCTGCTTGAGGCGAAAGCCATCATAGTCGGAAGTCCTGTTTACAATGCGAACGTAGCACCCCGGGTACAGCAGTTTATTACTTCCTGGCCCTTTGAGGGCATGCCGCTAAAGGACAAGGTGGGTGCTGCTTTTGTCACTGCCGGAGGCATCTCTGCCGGAGAGGAGCTGACCCAGATGAACATACTGCAGTCCATGCTGATCTTTGGCATGGTCGTGGTTGGCGGACCAGACTGGACATCGCCATTTGGTGCCTCTGCCATCGTTGGAGAACCTCCTTTTCTTCCGGAACAGGGATTGGCAGACGCCTTTCTGGAAAAAGGAAGGAAACTTGGCAGACGCGTGGGTGAGGTTGCGGTCCGGTTAAATAAATAAAAAGCCATGTCATTATTGATTATTGGTACGGTTGCCTTTGACGAGGTGGAGAGCCCGGTTGGAAAATCCGGCCGTATCCTTGGGGGTGCCGCCACCTACATCGGGCTGGCCGCGAGCCTGTTTTACGGAGACATCCGCCTGGCTTCCGTGGTGGGGGATGATTTTCCCGGGAAGTATCTGAAACTTTTACAGGACCGGAAGATCGACACAGAGGGAATAAAGGTCGTGCCCGGTGGAAAAACATTCTTCTGGTCCGGAAGGTATCATGCAAACATGAACCTGCGTACCACCCTGGTTACTGAACTCAATGTGCTGGCCGGTTTTGACCCGGTTCTTCCTGCTTCATACCGCAACAGCCGCTACCTGATGCTTGGCAACCTTACTCCCTGCATTCAGAAGAAGGTGATCCAGCAGATGTCCCCGCGTCCGGATCTTATCTGCATGGATACGATGAATTTTTGGATGGATACGGCCTGGGATGACTTGCTGGACGTAATAAAAATGGTGGATGTGCTGGCCATCAATGAAGAGGAAGCCCGTCAGCTTTCAGGGGAGTACTCCCTGTCTCGCGCTTCCCGGAAGATCCTTGCCATGGGTCCCAGATTCCTGATTGTAAAAAAAGGGGAACACGGTGCCATCCTGTTTTCTGAAGATGAGGTGTTCATCGCTCCGGCTATGCCGCTTGACGAAGTGATGGATCCGACCGGGGCCGGAGATTCATTTGCCGGGGGATTCATGGGCTATGTGGCCAAATCCGGAGACACTTCCTTTGAAACATTGAAAAGGGCCCTTGTCTATGGCTCGGTCGTGGCGAGTTTCTCGGTTGAGAAATTTGGCACCAGCCGTTTGCAGGAGATTTCAATAGGGGACGTTAAAACCAGGTTGGCAGATTATGTTAAATTGGTTTGCTTTTCGATCTGAATTCCACTTCGCGGGAAAATTTGATGGGTTTTTATCGCTTCTTTGCAGTTTTTTTATAACTTTAGCCACTTTTTTGGGGGGTTTCGGAGCCTCCGGATACGAACCGGGGCCCGTTCCCTTTTGGTCAGTGTTTAAAAAGCCCATCCCGGCAGCATATCAGAAAATTCAACTAAAATAACCATATCCTTATGAAGATTTACCAAACAAAAGAGATCAAGAACATTGCCCTTGTCGGCGGCGCCAAAGCTGGAAAAACTACCCTGGCCGAAGCAATGCTGTTCGAGGGCGGTGTGATTAACAGACGGGGCTCCGTGGATGACAAGAACTCTGTTTCAGACTACCGTGAAATTGAACTCGAACGCCAGGCCTCGGTATTTTCGACCGTCATGTATGCCGAACATGCCGGGATAAAGATCAATATCATTGATGCTCCCGGTTTCGACGATTTCATCGGCGAGGTCGTAGCCGCATTGAAGGTTGCCGATACCGCCATTATGGTGGTGAATGCGCAGAATGGGGTGGAAGTAGGAACGGAGATTACCTGGAGGCACATCAACCGGCTGGAAAAACCCGCCGTGTTCCTTGTCAACCAGCTGGAACATGAGAAGGCAAACTTTGAAGAGTCTGTCAGGCAGCTCAAGGCCCAGTTTGGTGACAAGGCCATTGTTGCACAATACCCGGTCAACCAGGGACATGGTTTTGACAGTATTGTGGATGTCCTGAAGATGAAGATGTATAAGTTTCCTGCCGGTGGCGGGAAAGCCGAGTTGCTCGATATTCCCGCCGGTGAGATGGAAAAGGCAGAGGAATTCCGCCTCGCCATTATCGAAGCCGCTGCCGAAAGTGAAGAGGCCCTGATGGAGGTATTCTTTGAGAACGGGACCCTTACAGACGAAGAGCTGGCTCGTGGAATCAACCAGGGGATCGCTACCCGTACAATGTTTCCGGTGCTTTGCACTTGTGCCAAGCACAACCAGGGCGTGGGACGTTTCATGGAGTTTGTGGCGGAAAACCTTCCCTCCCCGCTGGAGGTGGCTCCCACCAAAACCAGTGATGGCGAGGACCTTGCCTTTAATCCGGCCAGTCCGCCTGTTGCACTCGTTTTCAAGACGGCTGTGGAGCCTCACCTGGGAGAACTTTCCTTCTTTAAGGTATTTGACGGCACCATCACGGAAGCCCAGGACATGCTGAACGCAAACACAGAATCCAAAGAGCGCCTTTCACAGCTATTTTTGGTGGCCGGCAAAAACCGCCAGAAGGTGGAGAAGATCATGCCCGGTGATATTGCAGCCACGATCAAGCTTAAGGATACCAATACCAATAACACGCTGACTTCGGGGAAAAACCAGGGGACCATGGTCACCCCGATTGAATACCCGGAGCCTAAATTCCGTACGGCGGTCAAGTCAAAAAATTCGGCCGATGATGAAAAGCTTGCCACCATCCTGAAGGAGCTCAACAATATTGACCCCACCCTGGTGTATGAGCACTCCAAGGAACTGAAGCAGATCATTTTCTCCGGCCAGGGAGAAATGCATTTGAATGTGGCCAAGTGGATGATTGAGAACCAGCACAAGGTGGCGATTGAGTTTTATGCCCCCAAGATTCCCTACCGCGAAACCATTACCAAACCTGCCAAATCCACTTACCGCCATAAAAAGCAGTCGGGTGGTGCCGGTCAGTTCGGAGAGGTGCACATGATGATCGAGCCCTACATAGAGGGCAAACCCGACCAGACCGAATTCCCGATCCGGGGCAGGGATGAACAGGCCCTGGCATGGGGAGGAAAACTGATGTTCAATAATTGCATTGTGGGTGGAGCCATTGACGCCAGGTTCCTGCCGGCCATCCTGAAAGGGATCATGGAAAAAATGGAAGAAGGTCCGCTGACCGGTTCCTATGCCCGCGACATTATCGTGAACGTATACGACGGCAAGATGCACCCGGTCGACTCCAATGAGATCTCCTTCAAGCTTGCAGGCCGGAATGCCTTCAGGGAAGCCTTCAAAAACGCCGCTCCCAAGATTATGGAGCCCATTTATGATGTGGAAGTGGTTGTCCCCGAGGAGAAAATGGGAGATGTCATGACCGACCTGCAGGGCAGGCGTGCATTGATTATGGGCATGGACAGCGAAGGCGGCTATCAGAAGATTCGGGCCAGGGTCCCGCTGGCGGAGATGAACCGCTATTCAACCAGCCTGAGCTCGCTGACCAGTGGTCGTGCGACCTACGGAATGAAATTTGCTGAATACCAGCAAGTTCCCTCAGACGTGCAGGACCAGCTGCTCAAAGCATACGAGGAAGAGGAAAAGGACGAAGCATAATACCTCTGCTTCCAACCATGTACCCGGTTTGTTCGCAAACCGGGTTTTTTTGTGCAGACCTGGTTCATTTTAGGGGGAACCCTTTGTCGAAATAAAAAAATTGTATTTTTGTCCCCATGACGAAAGAGAATGAGGCTCCGGGAGTGGGCAAGGCCAACCTCGCTGCCGATCCGGGTCAACCGGCAGATACCGGCTCAAAAGGTTTTTTACGTTGGGTCGAGGAAATGGGCAACAAGTTGCCCCATCCTTTCTGGATGTTTGTTTGGATATGCATCATCATCGTTTTGGTCAGCGGACTTACCGCCTTTTTAGGGGTGAGTGCCGTACACCCGGATACTGGTGAGATGGTGGAAGCCCAAAACCTGATCTCCGGGGAGGGTCTGCGCAGGTTTCTGGAGGAGATGGTGACCAATTTTGCGCATTTTGCGCCATTCGGACTGGTTCTCGTGATGCTGATGGGAGTGTCGATTGCTGAGCGCAGCGGGCTGCTGGCGGTGGCATTGCGTACGGTTGCCTTTTCCGTGCCCAAGAAGATCGTTCTGCCGGTGATCTTTATCATCGGGGCTTGCGGAAATATAGGGTCGGATGCCGGGATCGTCATTGTACCGCCCATCGCGGCGCTGATCTTTACGCAGATGGGTTTGCACCCCATTGCCGGATTGGTGGCCGGGTATGCCGGGGCCACGGCGGGGTTTACGGCCAATTTTTTCATTGCCGGAACGGATGTGTTGCTGGCTGGAATCAGCACCCAGATCACCAGCCAGATGCCGAATCCCATGGAAGTGAGTGCCACGGCCAACTGGTACTTTATGATTGCCTCCACCTTCCTCCTGGGCATCGGGGGTGCCTTTATCGCCCGCCGCTTCACCATCCCGCGCTGTCAGGTTTTTTCCATCGCCACAGATGTGGATATGCAGGTGAGTGATGGCAAACTGAGCCCACTGGAGAAAAAGGGCCTGCAAAGGGCCGGCCTTGCCTTGCTGGTTTATTCGGTGGTAATCATCCTGCTGGTCGCCCCTGCCGGGGCACCTCTGAGGAACCAGGTTACCGGGGGGATCGTGCCCTCCCCGTTTTTAAGGGGACTCATCCCGATTCTGTTCTTCTTCTTTGCCATTCCCGGTTATTTCTATGGCAAGGTAACGGGTGCGATTAAGGTGCCCAACGATATTCTCAGGCAGATGGAGCACGGGATGAAGGAGTTGTCGGGCTATATTGTACTGATGCTTGTCGTGGCGCAGTTCATCAATCTGTTCAGCTGGTCCAACCTGGACACCATCCTTGCCATCGGGGGGGCGGAAGTTCTGAAGTCAACCGGGCTCACCGGACCGGTAATGTTTACCCTGTTTATGTTGCTGATCGCCCTGCTGAACATCTTTCTTGGAAGTGGTTCCGCCAAATGGGCCATCTTTGCCCCGATCTTCATCCCGATGCTGGCCCAGCTCAACTACAGTCCGGCTTTCGTACAGCTGATGTACCGGGTCGGGGACTCCATTACCAATTGTGTGACGCCGCTTTACGTTTACTTCCCACTGCTGCTTGGCTGGATTCACAAATACAACAAGAACATCGGCATCGGGACGATCGTGTCCTTACTGATCCCCTACGCCGTAATCCTTTTCATCATGTGGGTGGTGATGCTATTTGTATGGTATGGACTCGGACTTCCCATCGGGGTGGGTGAAGGAATCTATATACAGTAAGGGGGCCTTTACCTGGACACAACTAGGGCCTGTACCTGGCCTTACCCGCATTTGCTTTCCCCGCAATTGGTGCAGGTCAGGCATCCTTCCTGATAAATCACGCTTTCCTGCTTGCAGTTCCTGCAGGTTCTTCCCTGGGCCTTGGTGCCGTCGGGAATGAACTTTTTAAGGGCACGGACCACCCCGTTCTTCCAGGTGTGCAGCCGGTCACTGTCCAGGTTCAGGTCTTCGATGACGTCGATCACCGATGGCAGTGGCATGCCATGACGCAGTACGCCGGAGATCAGCTTGGCATAGTTCCAATACTCCTTGTGAAAGGACCTTGAAAGGCCTTCGATGGTCACCTTGTACCCGTCCCGGTCCAGAAACTGGAAGTCATAGCGCTTTTCCCCGTTATCCAGCCGGTTTTTGATCACCCATCCCTTGTCCACATAAGAGGGGAGGTAGAACCCTTCCGCCTTTCCGGTAAACACTTCATAGGGGCGTTCGTGCAGGATACCCACCACGGCCAGCCATTTTTCGGAGTCGTTATTGAAGCGCACGATCTCTGATTCCAGCTCCTTTGGCCGTTTCGGGGCAGTGGTCTCCTTGAATTCATTGTTGTCGGCTTTGGTTTCCTTGACAAGCACCCCTGAACGGGAGCCGTCACGGTACACGGTAATGCCTTTGCATCCGCTTTTCCATCCGGTTTCATAAATTCTGCCCACCATCTCTTCGGTTACGTCTTCCGGTACATTGACCGTAACACTGATGGAGTGGTCCACCCACTTCTGAACTGCCCCCTGCATGCTGACCTTGGCAACCCAGTCCACATCATTCGCCGTGGCCTTGTAGAACGGGGATTGTTCGATGATGGCATCCAGGGCATTGTCTTTCAGGCGTCTGACCTCCTCTACGTCGTACCCGTTCACCTTAAGCCAGTCCACGAAGCGGTGGTGGAATACGTTGAACTCTTCCCAGTGGTCGCCTACCTCATCCACAAAGTCTACACGGACGTTCTTGTCGTTGGGATTCACCTTTTTTCGTCTTTTGTAAGACACCATGAACACCGGCTCGATCCCTGAGGTGGTCTGGGTTAGCAACGAAACACTGCCAGTGGGGGCTATGGTCAGCAGGGCGATATTTCGTCGCCCCTTGGTGGTCATTTCCTGATAAAGACCGGGATCGGCCTCTTTCAAACGTTGAATGAAGGGATTCTTCTCTTCACGTTTCGCATCATAGAGGGGGAAGGCTCCACGTTCATCAGCCAGCCTGGCAGATGAGCGGTAAGCCTCCAATGCCAGGGTTTTGTGTATGTTGACGGAAAATGCGGTGGCTTCTTCCGTGCCGTAACGGAAACCGAGGGCAGCCAGCATGTCTCCCTCCGCGGTGATCCCAATCCCGGTACGACGCCCCTCGATGCACTTGGCACGGATCTTCTTCCAAAGGCTGATCTCCACACTTTTCACCTCATTTGCTTCGGGGTCTGCCTGGATCTTGTTAAGTATCACGTCGATTTTTTCCAACTCAAGGTCTATGATGTCGTCCATGATCTTCTGGGCATGGCCTACATGCTCCTTGAAAAGGGACATGTCAAAGGTCGCGGCCGGCGTAAAGGGATCCTTTACGTAACTGAACAGGTTGATGGCCAGCAGCCTGCAGCTGTCGTATGGGCAAAGCGGGATCTCTCCGCAGGGGTTTGTCGATACAGTGGTAAAGCCCAGGTCGGAATAACAATCCGGAACCGATTCGCCAATGATGGTATCCCAGAACAGGATGCCGGGCTCGGCCGATTTCCAGGCATTGTGGACGATCTTTTTCCACAACTCCCGGGCCCTGATCTTTTTCTCATACTTCGGCTTCTCAGCGTTAATAGGGTATTGCTGTGCGAACTCCTTGTCTTCAAGCACCGCCTGCATAAATGCATCCGTGATCTTGACCGACACATTGGCCCCGGTAACCTTCCCCTGTTCCAGCTTTGCATCGATAAACCCTTCCGCATCCGGGTGTTTGACAGACACGGTAAGCATCAGCGCGCCCCGGCGTCCATCCTGGGCCACCTCTCTGGTGGAATTCGAATAACGTTCCATGAAGGGGACCAGGCCGGTCGAGGTCAGTGCACTATTTTTCACCGGGCTGCCCTTGGGGCGGATATGCGAGAGGTCGTGCCCTACACCGCCCCGGCGTTTCATCAGTTGGACCTGCTCCTCATCGATCTTCATGATGCCGCCGTAAGAGTCTGCCTCCCCCTTGTTCCCAATCACAAAGCAATTGGAAAGCGATCCGATCTGGTAAGGGTTTCCGATACCTGCCATGGGACTGCCCTGGGGTACGATGTATTTAAAGTTGCGGAGCAGATTGAACACCGCTTCCTCATCCATCGGATTCGCATAATGTTTCTCAATGCGGGCGATCTCCCGGGCAATGCGCCTGTGCATATCGTCCGGTGTAAGCTCGAAAAGGTTTCCGGCAGAATCCTTCAGCGCATACTTGTTGACCCAGACGCCAGCCGCAAGGCTGTCCCCGCCAAAATACTCCGTGGTCTTCTTCAGGGCCTCATTAAAATCATACACCTGCCGCTCAACGACCGCTTCCCTGGTATCTGTAATCTCATCCATATATTCCTCCTCTGCCGGTTCCGGCCTGTTACGCTGTCCGATCATGTCATTGTAGATGTTCTCTGCTTCCTGTATTGAGATCTTCTTTTCTGCCGTAGTTTTAGTAACAGGCTTTTCGTCCATGGCGGCTGCATTTTTTACTTATTGTCGGAAAAAAAACACGTCGGGGAAAACAAAAATTCAAATGTGAAATTTTGTTAAAATGACGCATTAAACAGCGAAGATAAAAAACAAATCGCTCGGATAAAATGCTAGGTTATTAACAAAGCTTGAAAGTTATTAACCGCAGGACGGTAAGTGGCTGGGAAGAAACCCACTACAGCATTTTAATCAAGCGTTTAATGAAGCCAGGCTCCATGTGTTTAAAAACCAGCGCTTTGTGTTTTTAACTATGCGAACTCGATCAGAAAAGCCTTGATAAAATCATCCAGCTCTCCGTCCATTACGAGCTGAACATTGGATGTCTCCACCCCCGTCCGTAGGTCTTTCACCATTTTATATGGATGGAACACATAGCTGCGAATCTGCGAGCCCCATTCGATCTTTTTCTTGCTGCTTTCCATTTCCTGGAGCTTTTCGCGCTTTTTTCGCAGCTCGATCTCATAAAGCTGGGATTTGAGCATCGTCAATGCTTTTTCACGGTTTTGCCCCTGCGAACGCGTCTCCTGGCACTCCACCACCAGTCCGCTGGGTGCATGCCTTACCCTGACGGCACTCTCCACCTTATTCACATTCTGCCCGCCCGGGCCGCTTGACCGGAACGTATCCCAGCTCAGGTCTG
>SLSG01000146.1 GCA_007130545.1 Bacteroidales bacterium
GGTTCACGCTTTTCACCAAGTTCACGCTTGGAATTTGCACCACCGTGCTGGTTTTCGGGGCGCTCAATGTCATTATTGTCCGCAACTCCGTCACCCGGTCGCTGGACGAGGAGTTTGAGCGCAGGGGGTATTTCATTTCCCGGACACTGGCCGAGCAAAGTGCCGCCTTTATCCTCTCCAACAATCCTGCAGGGCTCAACCTGCTGGTGAACGAGGTCATGGCGATCGATCCCACCATATACTACACTTTTGTGTTGGATGAAAGAGGAGAAGTCCTTGCCCACACTTTTCAGCAGAATTTCCCGGCCGGTCTGCTCAAGGCCAATCCGCTGGCAAGGGGACAAGAGTTGGGAATGGTTTATATAAGGGATAGCAATAACCCGGGACGGCTGGTGAAGGACTTTGCGGTACCGGTACTGAGCCTGGATATCGGGGTGGTGAGGGTAGGCATACTGGAAGAGGAGATCCGCACACAAGTGGTTTCCACCCTTCAAAAGCTCTGGCTCATGGTGGCCATTTTCCTGATCCTGGGGGTGGCCGGAGCCCTGTTTTTTTCCCATACGATCGCCATCCCCCTCAGAATGCTGAGCCAGCAGTCAGAGGCCATCGATATCAAGACGATCCAGAGCGGGCTGGCCAATATACAGGCTGCCACCAGAAGCTATTACTACCGGGTAAGGCGCATTTTTAACAGCGACGATGAGATCGATATCCTTTACCAGAACTACACCACCATGCTTCAACGGCTTGAGCAGACACACCATACGATGAACCAGCTTCAGCAGTCCCTGATGCAGTCTGAGAAAATGGCTGCGATCGGCACATTGACCGCCGGCATTGCCCATGAGATCAACAATCCATTGTCGGGGATGAGAATCGGACTGAACCGCATTTCCAAAAAGCCGGAAGATGTGGAGCAGATCAGGGAATACACTGCCCTGATGCAGGAAGCGCTTGGCAGGGTGGAACAGGTGATCAAGGATCTGCTCACATTCAGCCGCAAGGGACATATGGAGATGGAAACAGTCGATGCCTGTGAGCTTGTCGGCAAGACGGTCAAGCTCGCCCAGTACCAGATTAAAAACCACCACATCACCATAGAGGTTGACCGTTCCAATTGCCCGTTCCCGCTGCTTGTATCCGTCAACCGTATTGAGCAGGTTTTTCTGAACATCATCATCAACGCCATTGATTCCATCATAGAGAAGATGCAGGAATTCCCCGGGTTTAAAGGGGAGATCAGCATTTCCCTCAAAGAAGGAGAGCAGTTTAGCCAGATCGTCTTTTCTGATAATGGAATGGGAATGGACAGTGAGCTGATCGGAAAGATATTTGATCCGTTTTTTACTACGAAAAGGGTGGGAGATGGCACCGGACTGGGTCTTTCGGTCTCCTACCAGATCGTAAGGGACCATGGGGGAAGGATTGAGGTGGAAAGTAAGCCGGGAGAAGGAAGCACTTTCATCGTGTTACTGCCCGGAAAGGAGTGATGCGAATTTTAGAGCAAGAAAAGCGATTGGTTAGGACACAGGAAAACATACAAAAAAATAATGAGAATATTTGTGGTAGACGATGAGCGCATTATCAGGGTGACCACCGCAGACGATCTGCGGGAAGCGGGTCACCAGGTCAGGGAATTTTCTTCTGCCCAGGCTGCATTGCAACATATGCGGGAGGAGGATTCCGGGGTGGACATCATCCTGACCGACCTGAAAATGCCCGATATGGACGGACTCGAGTTCATGTCCAGGGTGAAGCAGGACCGGCCGGAAGTATTTGTCCTTTTAATGACTGCATATGCAACGGTCAATACGGCTGTGGAGGCCATGAAGTCGGGTGCCTATGATTATATCGCCAAGCCGTTTTCAATGGATGAGTTGTTGCTCACCATAGAACGGATCAAGGAGATCAAACTGGTGAAGGATGAAAACAGGCAACTGAGAAGCCAGGTCGGAAAGAAGTTTGATATGTCTTCATTTGTCGGGGCCAGCGAAGAAACCCAGAAGGTCTTTGACCTGGTGAGGATCATCGCCGAAAAGCCAACCACGGTGCTGATCACCGGGGAAACAGGAACCGGTAAGGAGTTGCTCACAAGCATCATACATTTCAACAGCAACCGCAAGAGAGGGCCTTTTATCAAGGTGAGCTGTGCCATACTTTCACGAGAGATTTTTGAAAGTGAACTATTCGGGCATGTCAAGGGTGCATTCACGGGTGCGGAATCGGCCAAAACAGGACGTTTTGAACTTGCCAACAATGGCACACTGTACCTGGATGACATCGACGACATCCCCTATGATTTGCAGGTTAAGCTCCTGAGGGCACTGGAAGAAGGTGAGATTGAAAGGGTAGGAGGCGGGGAGACCGTCAAGATCGATGTCCGTGTCATTGCCTCTACGAAAAAAGACCTGAAGCAGCTTGTGGCAGAAGGTAAATTCCGTGAAGACCTTTTCTACCGGCTGAATGTCTTTCCGATTAACTTGCCCCCGCTTCGTGAACGCCAGGGCGATATCGTGCTGCTTGCCAGACATTTTGTCAGGGAATTTTCTCAGGGAAATGAAGTAACGATCGATCCGGAAGTGATGGAGATTCTGAAACAATATCCCTTCCCCGGAAACATCAGGGAGATCAAGAACCTGATGGAGCGGCTGGTTCTGCTTTCCACAGACGGGGTGATTGATAAGCGAATCATCCCCATGGAGGTGCGCTTCCCCGGCAAACCCCATACCTGTTTTTATTTCGAGAACAAGCCGCTGGATGAAATTCTGAGGGAGGTAGAGGTCAACGCCATCCGCGATGCGCTGATGCGCTCGGGAGGCAACAAGGCAAAAGCCGCCCAGATCCTTTCCGTGCCGGCATCTACGCTGAAATCCAGGATAGAGAAGCTGAAACTGGATCAGACTCCGGGACTGTGATATACTTTACAGTCTGCCATTATTGAACAGGCCGCACTGTGCACCAGCACTGGCCGCCTGCACTTACCACTTGCTGTTGCCGTCTGCACTTACCGCCTGCTCTTGCCGTCTGCACTAACCACTTGCTGTTGCCGTCTGCACTTACCGCCTGCTCTTGCCGTCTGCACTTACCACCTGCACTTTTACCACCTGCACTTACCACACGGGCGAAAGCACCGGCCAGCCCGTCAACCTCTAAACCGACATCTTGTCGTCGATTTCGACGAAATCTCGTCGATATCGATGAGTTTTGTTGTAGGCTGTAAATTTATTTTATATACTATAGTCTCTGAATATCAGTGATAAAGCATCCGACAATAAAAATTATTTTTTCTTTGGTCAGGTTTTTGTAATTTTAGTAATGGATATATGTAGCAGTTTAATTTAATATTATCAAAA
>SLSG01000160.1 GCA_007130545.1 Bacteroidales bacterium
GCCTGGCGTTACCAGGGGAACGAGCCGGATTCCGAAAAGGCTGAGTGGGTGATCACCGTGGATGAATACCGGGAATTTGACGGGATAAGGGTCCCCTCCAAAATGAAGGCCACCTGGCGGCTGGAGGAGGGGGACTGGACCTGGCTGGATCTGGAGATTACCGAAATACAATACAACCAGATATGAGATTTAATCACAAAATGTTTTCTCCTTTCACCTTCGCCCTCCTGCTGATCACATTTCTAAGCAGTTGCCAACAGGAAATCAATCAACAAGCATACCTGGAAAGGGTGATTGATAACCTGGAAAACATTGAATCCGCTTTCTACCACACGGTCAACGAATCATGGAATCCGGGTGATACCATCGCCACGGCCGTGCAAAAAAGGTATGTGAAGGAATACCACAACCCGTCTGATACCACCATCGGGGCCGCCTTTGTGGTGCTGGACCCCGAAGACCATACCCTGCTTCAGTACGCTTACGACGGTCATATGCGGGCCATGGTCTATCATGAACACGAGGGGATCGTCATTGACGATTTTACGAGGCGCCCCCTGCCATTCCGGCCCGTTTCCCCTCCATTCTTCAATTACACAAGGAACATCCTCCGGTACGCATTGAACACCGAAGACAGCATTGTCACAGAATTTGCTGACCAGGGGGACCATTGGTTTTTCCGGCTGACCATATTGGCAGACAAGCAGGTGGAGTTTTTTGGGAAGGCCCATTACATCCCTGAAAACCCGTATTTTACAGGGGACCCCACTTCCATTTATGAATTATGGATCGATAAGTCGGATGATTTACCGTTTAAAGTGCGCAGGGAAATGGCGCACAACATTTCCGTTGTGACCTGCCTGGAGCCCGAACTCAACACGGGTCATCTACAGGATTTCAATGCCTATGCGTATTTCCCATCCGACTATGAAGTGAGGGATTATGCAAGCGGTACGGCCACTGCAGCCAAAGAAGAAATGCCAGGGAAAACGGCACCTGAATGGGTACTGAATAATCCGGAGGGACAGCCTGTGGCAATGAAAGATCTGGAAAGCAAGGTGCTGCTGGTCATGTTCACCGGGATCGGCTGCGGACCCTGCCAGGCAGCCATCCCGTTTTTGAAACAAATGGTGTCAGACCTGGATAATGAAGACTTCGGACTGGTGGCCATTGAAAGCTGGGTCAGAAACACCCATTCCCTGAAGAATTACGCCGAAAGAAACCAGTTGAATTATCCCTTGCTGAGTGCAACGGATGAGGTGATCGACCAATTCAAAGCCGGACGGGCAGTGCCGGTATTTTTCATCCTGGACAAAGACCGGATCATTCGGAAAGTCATACGCGGATACAGTCCGGATTCGACCGGTGCGGAGATCCTGGAAGAGGTTACCAGGTGGTTGTGAAAGGCCGGCTGGATTTTGTATCTTGCCGAAAACACGGTTCCATGAAACACTTGAGAAAATTGTCCCGGTTTTTTACACTTTTTCTTTTACTCTCCCTGGCTCTTTCCTGTAATCAAAAACCCGCACCGCCTGATTACTCAGGTATGGAGGAATTGATTGAAAACACGGTGAACACATTTCTTACGGAGCACAACCTCAAAGGTCTTGCGATGGGTTTCATTGATGCGGATGGATATCAGACCATCCATGGATTCGGAAATGTGGAAGCATCATCGGTATTCCCCCTTGCTTCGGTCTCCAAGCTGCTCACCGCCCTGGCCGTTAAGCAGCTGGCAGAGCAAGGCCTGCTTGACCTGGATGGGCATGTGGAAACCTTGCTTCCCGACCTGGAACTGAAAAAACCACATCCGGAATCACCGCCAATTACGGTCCGACACCTGCTCACCCACTCATCCGGACTTACCAGGGATATCCTGAGCAGGGCGCAGGGAAATTGTGAGCTGGACAGGACCACCCTGCTGGAATACATGAACAATCATCCCCAGGTGAATCCGGCCGGATACCGCCATGCTTACTCCAATCCCGGGTTTGAACTGCTCGGACTGATCATTGAAAACCTGAGCGGGCAAAGCTACACTTCTTTCATAGAGGAGAATATTTTGACCCCTCTGGAAATGTACGCTAGCAGTTTTTCAGGGGAGCCGTCCGGGGATCAACCGGCCTTTGTTCACAAGACCGGGGATCACAAGACCGGGGATCACAAGGCCGGGGCATATACGCCCTGGTCAGACAGCCTTTACCGGGAATTGCCGATACAGTATACAGCTGCTGGCGGACTGACAAGCAATGTGCCCGACCTGTTAAACCTTCTCGGGATGCTCCTGGGGCAGGAACAAAGCCAGGGAACTGTATTGCCGGGACCATCACATATCCGGGAAATGTTCCACAGGCAGAATACGGATGTATTGCTTGACCGGGACATCCAAATGGGCGCAGGGCTGTTCCTGGAGGACCTGCCGGACCCGTACTCTGGCCAGCTCGTTTTTCATGGGGGTGGAGCCATCTTTACCAACACCATGCTGATGCTTGCCCCGGACCATGGGATCGGGGTCGTGGTTCTAAGCAATACGGCCGGGTCCTACCCCTTTGTCGACCAACTGGCCCGCCGCATCATCCATAAGGCATTGGAAATCAAAACAGGGGAAAAGGCAATGAGTCCGGAGCCATTTATTCCGGCCAAAGCCCGGTGGGCAGATGAAGAAATGCAAAGCCTTGCCGGAGATTATTTCACCAACTCAGGGATCGTTCGCATCCGGATGGAGGGCGACAGCATCTTTGCCCAAACTGCGGGAGAAAGACTCCCTCTGCGGTTTTATGAAAACGGATTTTTTTCCTACCATGAAGGGTCCTTTTGTCGGATAGAAGAAGCGGGCAATGAGAAGGTCCTTTTCTATCTGAACCAGGGATTACTCACTCCCTTTGGAAAAAAGCGGGAAGACCCGGTCCCCCGGATCCCTGAAAGCTGGAGAAACGCAGCCGGACGATACCAATTGGTTGAACCCTGTCCGGAAGGTTCCGTCCCCTTCTACGAAAGCCTGAGGGTTTCCATCTTCGATGACCTGCTTTACCTGGGAATGCTCCCCGGTGAGATTATCCGTAACACCTATGGCATCAACTCAGAAATCAATGTATTCATGGTGGCTGCCGATGCGCAAACCGCCATTATGCAGGGGTTCGGCCGCTATCTTTCAGAACCGGTTTTCTTGGATGAGGGCGGGGGAACGCTTACTTTTGCAGGACTGAAGTTTCATAAGACCAAACCTTAGAAAAACTTACAGACAATGAACAAAGAAGCAGTGCAAGCCAAAATCGAAAACCTGTTCCGAACACAGGTCAAAAAAGACAAAAAGGTCAAAAACGCTTACCTGCTGGTGCATTCCGAAA
>SLSG01000051.1 GCA_007130545.1 Bacteroidales bacterium
ATGGGCCGTACGACCAGCAGCCACTGGTGTTTGAAAAGATTTCCCACCGCTCCTGGTATGCCTCAGAGCCATCCCAGATTTATGCCCAGGTGCTTTACCGGGGGGAAATGTCACTGATGGCCTACAGGAATATCCGGAAGACCGGGGAGAACACCATTTATACCGAATCCGGCATCACGGTGAGGGAGAACATCAGTCCGTCCCATGAATACTTTCTGCTGTCGCCTGAAGGCCGGGTCCACCAAATCAGACAGTTTAACCGTCGGACCTTCCGGAGGCTTTTCCCCGACCACCGGGCGGAGATCAGGCAGGCGCTGCGTGGAATCAGCATCCACACAGATGCCCAGCGGGTGGTATTTATTTCCCGCCTGGATGCATTGATGTATGGCAGGGAGAGTGACGGCCAGTAAATCCGTTTCGGGTTCAGAAAGCTCAGCGTTTCCGGTTCAGACGGATGCGGGCATCCACAGCCACGACATGGTCACCTTCTCCCAGCAGCGGGTTCAGGTCCAGCTCCTCTATCTCCGGAGCTTCCTCACACAGGGCGGAAAGCTTCAATATAATCTCTGCGAACAATTGTTCATTCAATCCCTTTTGACCGCGCACACCCTGTATGATCCCGTAACTTTTCAGGCTGCGGATCATGGACAGGGCTTCCCCGGGACAGACAGGAGACAGGGCCTGGGAAACATCCTTCAGCACCTCGATGAAGATGCCGCCCATGCCGCATAGGACCAGGTGTCCGAATTTATCCTCATACTTTGCGCCCGCAAACAATTCCGTCCCATTTAACATCGGCTGCAGCATAACGGCCGAAGCTTCCTCAATGCGCATCATCCGGGTGAATTCATTTTCCACCTCGCGGTCAGTCTTCACATTCAGCACAACACCACCCACATCCGATTTATGGACTGGTCCCACGACCTTCATGGCCAGGGGATAACCCAGCCGCTGGGCGGCTTTCACCGCTTCCTTGCGGCTAATGACCACGGCCTCCTCAACCCTTGGGATGCCGACCGCATCAAGCAGTCCCTGCACCTGCTCAGGGGGCAGATAGCCATCATGTGAATTGTCAATGATCTGCCTGATCTTTGAAGCGTCTGCCGGAGGGGGGGCGGAGTTTTCCGGGCAGGGCCTGGGTGTGTGATAAACCCGGGCAAGGGCGTTGCCCAACACCACCTCGTCGGGGAAATTTATCCGATCCTTCGCAATAAAGGCAGCCACCTCCTCCCGGGCGGTCAGAATACTCGGCAGCACGGGGAATATGGGTTTGCCGGAAGTTTTCATTTTTTGGTGCAGCACCTCGTATACGTCAAAAACGGGGAACAGTCCAGGGGTGCCGAAGATCACAACCATTCCGTCAATCCCGCTGAATTTACTGTCCACATGATCGATGATGATGCCCAGTTGCTCAGCGGTTCCAGTGGCCAGGAAGTCAATGGGATTTGCCACCGAGGAACCCGGGTGCAATTGCGACAGCAACTCGAATGAATCGGGCGTCTCGATATGCGGAACCGCCAGTCCGCCATTCGCCAGGGCATCGGTAAGCATCACCGCGGGTCCGCCTGCATGGGTGATGATGGCGATGTTTTTCCCCTTCAACGGGGGGTGCATGAATACGGAGGCCACCGCGATCAGGTCCTCCCGTCCATAACACCTGACAATGCCGGCTTTTTGGAACAAAGCGTTCACTGCCGCATCCGGGGTGGCCAGTGCTCCGGTGTGGGAGGAGGCGGCCCGGCTGCCGGCATCCGAACTGCCGGCTTTGACCGCGGCAATACGGCAGCCTTTCCTGACCAGGGAAGAGGCATGCTTCAGCAAAAGCTTTGGTTTGGAAATGGTTTCGATGTAAAGCAGTTTTACCCTGGAACTGCTTGCCGGGTCGAAGGTCTCGTCCAGGTACTTTACGACCTCCTCCACGCCCATCTGGGCACTGTTGCCAACCGAGAAGACATTCGCAAAACTCAGTCCGTTCGGGATGCCGGCCTCCATGATGAAACAGGCTGTGGCGCCCGAACCCGATACAAAGTCACAACCACCGGGATCCAGCCTGGGGATCGGGTAGGTGAATACACTGTGGTGATTGGGCGTGAGGACCCCGATGCAATTGGGCCCGACCAGCGATCCGCCCACTTCGTTCACGATGGAAACCAGGCGTTCTTCCAAAAGAGTGCCTTCCATGCTTTCCTCACTGAAACCGGCCGAAAGAACGATAAAGGCCCGGGTGTTCTTCTGTTTGGCAAGTATCTCAGCCGTCTCGGGCACAAAACGGGCGGGGATGGCCATGATGGCCAGGTCGACCTGTGGGAGGGATCCGGCATCAGGATAACACCGGATGCCCTGTACCTCTGTTTCTTTCGGATTGGTCGCATATAGCTTGCCCCGGAACCCCCCGTCAATCAAATTCTTCAACACCTTGCCGCCCGGTTTTCCGGTGTCATTGGAGCCTCCGACCACAACGATGCTCCCGGGGTTTATCAATTGTTCATTAATCATTTTGTCTCCCTTTTTACCCGGGCTAAGGTAACAAAAATCCCCCCAAAATTTATGCGTTCGCTGCCATTCACTCCCAAAATTATTGCTATTTTGTGGCTCAAAATAACTGACATATTAATCAAGCACATTGAATATTAATCAAGCACATTGAGTATTAATCAATCACATCGAACATGAATGACCAAACCAACCAGGACCTTCACGAATCTTCAATGATTGCCCTGAGGGATTGCATGGGACTGCAAGCCCATGAAACGCTGTTGATCGTCACCGATGAGGTGAAGCGGGAAATCGGGGGGAGCCTGCACGAGGCCGGAAAAACCCTTTGCCGGGAATCCCTGCTGATCGAGATGAAAGCCAGGGAGGTCAACGGGGAGGAACCCCCGCCCCTGATCGCGGACTTGATGAAGAAAGTGGACGTGGTGGTTTGTCCGACCGCCAAATCCCTCACCCATACCGATGCCCGGCGGGAGGCCGTCAAACTGGGGGTCCGTGTCGGCACGATGCCAGGGATCAACCCCGATACCATGAAGCGCTGCCTGAGCGCGGATTACGACAAGATTATCCGGCTGACCCATTTTATCGCCAAAAAACTGGAGGGGGTCTCCACCATCCGGGTGGTAACGGAAAAAGGAACAGACCTCACCATGCCCGTGGAAGGGAGGAAGATCATCCCCAGCACGGGGGTATTAAGAAACAAGGGAGAAAGCGGCAACCTGCCCTCGGGAGAGGTTTACCTGGCACCCTGGGAAGGCAGGTCGAATGGCCGGGTGGTCATCGACGGCTCCATGGCCGGACTCGGTATGCTGGAGGAGGACCTGGTGATCGACATACGCGACG
>SLSG01000087.1 GCA_007130545.1 Bacteroidales bacterium
ATGTTTTGTGGGAGCGCAGGAAGACCTGTGCCAGGCTGAGGATGCCTGCCACCAGCATGACCACCAGGGTATACTCCCGGTGGGTGTTGAAAACAGCAAGCAACAGGAACAGGATGCCTGACCCGATGGCCACCCAATAAGAAGCAGCGGGAAAAACCAGTTGTGGCAAAAAATACCGGATTACCTCATAGGAGAACACCACACAATAGGGAATCACCACGAAAAACAGCCATTCCTCCACCGGAAGGTTCCCAAGGAAGAGTCCGCTTACATAGTCATGGTTGAATGACCAGACACCGCGGTGGGTAAATACGATGTCCCACGGAATGAAAACCAGCATCTGCACTGCAATGCCGGCAAACAATGCCGGCCACAGGCGCCGGAAACGGATGCGCGGTTCAAAGCTCCGGATCATGGGTATGAGAATGCTACCGGCCAGCAACAAGGCATAGGTCCATTTTTCCATATTGCAATCCTTGAAAATCCATTGGTTGAGAATATCCTACTAACACCAGGCAGGAGCTTTTTGTTTGGAAACCCAGCGTATTGTTTTTTTCCGTATTTTACACAAATATCCGACAATATACATGGGAATATTTTTTGCCACTGCCGTCATCCTGCTCTGGGGGGGACACCTGGCCTGGATGCTTTTCTTCCTGCCATTTTCCCTCAGCAATCCCTGGATGTATTTACACATCCTGCTGCAGGCCTATTTGTATACCGGCCTGTTCATCACCGGCCACGATGCCATGCACGGGAACATCTCCCGGAAAAAATGGGTGAACACCCTGTTCGGGAACCTGTCCACCTACCTGTTCGCCGGCCTGTCTTACAAACGTCTGAGAAAGAACCATGGATTGCATCATAAACACCCGGCAGAAGCAAGGGATCCGGATTTCTATGCGGGCTCACAGAATTTTGTGAAGTGGTGGGCCGTGTTCATGTGGCGCTACCTGAGCATCGTCCAGCTGGTGATCATGGCGGTGGTGTACAACCTGTTGATCCTGGCATTCTACGAACTGAAGGTGTTGATGTACTGGGCCCTGCCGGCCGTGCTGGGTACCCTGCAGTTGTTTTGGGTGGGGGTTTACTGGCCGCACCGACTGCCCCATCTCCCCCCAATGGAACCACACAAGGCCCGCACCCAGCGCAAGAACCATTTCTGGGCCATGCTGAGCTGTTATTTTTTCGGATATCACTGGGAGCACCACCAGGACCCGCGCGTGCCGTGGTGGCGGCTATACAAGAGCAAGCAAGCCGCAGACAAAGGGCCGCAGCCTTCTCCGGCACGGGGCCGTTAAATTGTGTCGGGAAATCTCAACGCATTTTTTGCATGCATTCCACCAGGCTATCCCTCCAGTGCGGAATTTCCAGACCGAAGTCCTTCTTAAACCTCGATTTGTCCAATACACTGTAGTGGGGGCGCGTGGCAGCCGCCTGTATGTCTTTGCTGAGGACCGGCACCAGTGTGCAGTTTATGCCGCTGATCTCCAGGATGGCCTTTGCAAAGTCATACCAGCTGGCCACGCCTTCATTGCTGAAGTTATACACTTCTCCCCTCATTTTCTGGGGAACCCTGGGGATGATCTCCAGGATGGCCCGGGCCAGATCCCGGGCATAGGTGGGGGTGCCTACCTGGTCGTACACCACGCGTAACTCTTGCTCGGTACGGCATTTCTCCAGGATGGTTTTTAAAAAATTGTTGCCATGACTGGAATACAGCCAGGAAGTGCGGATGATCAGGGCTTTTTTGGCGTTGAAGATCACCTCGATCTCCCCTTCCAGTTTGGTCTTGCCATAAATGGTCTTTGGGTTGGCCGTATCGTTCTCGGTGTAGGGCCTGAAGCCTTTGCCCTCAAACACATAATCGGTCGAAACATGCACCATCATGGCCCCGGCTTTTGCTGTCGACTCGGCCAGGATCCTGGCAGCCATGGTGTTCAGCAGGCTGGCCCCGGCACGATCCCCCTCCGCCTTATCCACCGCCGTATAGCCCACGCAGTTAATCAGGCAGGCAATGCTGTTTTTTTTCAAAAACCTGGATACGGCTTCCCCATTGGTCACATCCAGCTCATCCTTATCCGTAAAGAAAAACCGGAATCCGGCATATTCCGGCGCAAGGCCCCGGATCTCACTTCCCAACTGGCCATTGCTGCCGGTAACTAGTACGTTCATATGATGCGATTGGTTGGATGGGTAAAGATATGGTAAAACCAATTAAATCCGTTAAATTTGAATAAGAAAAACCACGAAAAATGCCAGATTCAGGAATTGAAAGGGAAGTGCTTGACACCACCCGCAAGGCTTTGTTCATCAACCTCGATGATACGATTTACGGGTCGTTTGCCGAGATAGGCGGCGGACAGGAAGTGGCCCGGTGTTTTTTCCAGTCAGGCGGAGCCTCGGGGACGATTGCCCGGACCATCTCGGCCTATGACATGGCATTCAGCGACTCCCTATACGGGAAAACACCCGGGAAGCGGTATGTGTCGGAAAAACGACTGATGCAGATGCTGGGTATCGAATACAAGAGCCTGGTAGACCTGCTCATGGAAGACCGGGGACCGGAAACCCGGTTTTTTGCGTTTGCCGACACCGTCACCACGCTGAACTACCGCAAAGACAATGAAGCCCATGGTTGGATGGGTGTCAGGTTCCAGCTAAAGCCCCAGGGCAAACCCAACGAAGTGGTGCTGCATGTCAGACTGCTGGAAAACGATTCCTTGTTGCAGCAAAAGACCCTTGGCATGCTGGGGGTGAACCTGATCTATGCCTGCTATTACAACTACCAGTACCCGAACAGTTTTCTGAAATCCCTGCTGGAGTCCATATCCGAAGACCGCATCGAGATTGACATGATACGAATGAGCGGACCGGAGCTCGACTATGTCGACAACAAGCTGCTGGCCGTGCAGCTGGTAAAAAACGGTATGACCCCGGTCACGATGTTCGACCGCCATGGACATGTGCAGCAGCCTTCTGACTTGCTCTACAAAAAAAACATCATGGTACTGCGGGGCAGTTTCCGTCCCATCACCTACGTGGGCTTCGATATGTTGCGGAATGGGTTTTCCCTGTTCAAGGAAGAGGTCGGGTTCGACAAAAAAAACACCGAGGTCCTTTGTGAGATGACCCTGAACAACCTGATGGAGACAGGAGACTTTGATGAGCGCGATTTCCTCGACCGGGTGGATATCCTTTGCGGGATGGGGCGCACTGTGATGATCTCCAATTTCAGGGAATTTTATAAGCTTGCAGGCTGGTTCAGGCGCTTCAGGCTAAAGAACATCCGTATGATCATCGGTGCGCTCACATTCAGCAATGTGCTGGATGATTGCTATTATACAAACCTGCGTGGCGGCATCATGGAAGCTTTCGGGAAGCTATTCATTGAAAATCTCAGGGTTTACATCTATCCCGGACGGGAAAAGGACGATGATGAGGTGGTAACCACTGCAAACATGCCCGTGAAGGAAGAGCTGCGATATCTTTACAGGCACCTGCTTGAGAACCAATTTATCCTGGACATACCCCAATGCAACGAAAAGCACCTGCCCTATTTCTCACACATGGTGCTTAAGAAGATCAAGAGCGGCGATCCTGGTTGGGAAACGATGGTTCCACGGTACGTCTCCGCTTTCATCAAAAGCAAGAACCTGTTCGGATACCATTAAAAGTCATCCATGTCCATCATCGAGTCTTCTCCACCCTGCTGGGTGCGGCGGCGCTGCTGGTTGTTGCGCTCAAATTCATTGATACGGTAAGAAAACCCCAGGAACAGCATCCGGCTGTTGCGGACCCTTTCCGTGTCGATTGCAAAGTTGTTCCCGTAGTTATACATTCGGAATCGTTGGGTGTTGAACATATCGCTCAGGCGCAGGGTGATGGTCCCCCTGTTGTTCAGGACGTTCTTCCTTACGGCAGCATCCGCGGCATACATCTCCCGCATCTCACCCTGGATCATCACCACCGGGGAGCGGTAATAGGCATTGAGCTGTGCGCTCCAACCCCTGGGGAATGTGAAATTATTCACCATGCGGGCAGACCATGAATAGCTGTCATTGCGCATTTCCATCATCGCATCGCCGCCCTCGACGATCTGCCTGAAGTAGCTGAAGGTCCCATTGACCCTGTACCAGGAAGCAAGTTGCCTGGAAGCCACCAGTTCTGCCCCATAGGATATGCCAGTATTCAGGTTCTCCCAGGTAGTATAGGCAATGCCACTTTCATCCATGGTCCGGAAACGGGTAATCATGCCGTTGGTATAACGGTAAAACAGGCTCGGGTTCAATGTGGTTTTTTCCCAGAATTTGGTGTACCCCAATTCCAGGGAGTTGATGTATTCCGGGTTAAGCCTTGGATTGCCAAAGCTCAGGTCATAAGGGTCGGTATAGCTCACAAACGGATTCAGCACCCGGTTGTTCGGACGGCTGATCCGGCGACTGTAACTAAGTTGTGCATTCTGGCTGTTTTCAAAGTTCCGGCGCAGGTGCATGCTTGGGAATAGGCTGAAGTACTGGTTATTGAACAAATCATTGGTGGTCTGCTGGTTGCCTTCAACAAAGGCCTGTTCCAGGCGAAGCCCTGCCTGTATGCTGTAAGGCCCTGCCATCGTTGAAAACATTCCGTAAGCTGAAAAAACCTGCTCACTGAACACAAAGCGGTTGCTACGTCCGGGATTATTGATCCAGGCCGACTCCTCATGGTTAAAGTCCAGGAAGTTGAAATCAGAGTCCATTTCCCGCATGTATATTCGTCCGCCTACCTCAAGCTTGCGGTCCTCCCCGAGTGGCTGGACATAGTCGGTCTGCAAGGAGAACATCCAGTTCTTGGCATCCATGCTGGTGCTTTCCAGAAGATTGGGCAGGCCATTGGGGTTGCGGTTCAGATCGAAAAACTGCTGTACATTGTCCTCGGCCCGGGCCATGGACCGGTCTGAAAAAACGATATCGGTATTGAGTTCACGGTTTCGTTCTTCAAATGTCCGGCGGTAGTTCAGGGTGTAGCTGAGTCCCGAATTGTCCATCTCATCGCCGGAAAACCTGTTGAACAGGCTGGTAATATCCATGTCGCTGGCCAGTGCGCTGTAGTCTGTATTGTTCTGCGAAGCACGCGCCCAACCATTGTACATTACCGAAAAAGTCAGGGTATTGTAAGGGTTGAACTGGTAATCCATCCCCAGCGTAAAGTTTTGCGAGTTCATCGTATTCTCGAAATCCAGTCGCTGATTCAAATAAGTGGTATCAGCCAGGAAACTACTGCGAAATGTACTCCCGAAGCCGTCCGTATTAAAAAATCTGCCGCTGTAATTGGCAAAGAAGTTCAGGTCATTGATTTTGTAATTCAGGTTGAGCGAGCCGTTGTAGGTATTGCGGGTGCTGGCATTGAGGGAAAGCATGCCGTTGTAGCCGGCCCGCCTTTCCTTTTTCAGAACAATGTTGATAATGCCCGATGTCCCGTCAGGCGCGTACCTGACAGATGGGTTGGTGATTACCTCTATACGATCGATCATATTTGACGGGATCTGTTCCAATGCCTCCGATCCGCTGAGCCCGGTAAGCCCGGAGGGCCGCCCGTCAATCAGTATGGTCACGTTGGAACTGCCGCGAAGGCTCACGTTGCCGTCAAAATCAACCGCAACGCTCGGAATATTCTGCATCACCTCTATGGCTGTGCCTCCGCTGGCCGTCAGTGCCTGGTCCACATTGAAGACCCTGCGGTCAAGTCCGACTTCCATCAGCTGCCGGGAAGCCTCTATGGTCACTTCTGAGAGCATCTCAGCACCCGGGGCCACCCGGATCAATCCGGCATTGTATTCGATGGAACGGGGCGTGATGGCCACATCTCCCACTTCCATCCTTGGGTAGCCAATGTAGTTAATGGATAGGTAATAGCGGCCAAAGGGAACCCTCTCGATCATAAACCTCCCCAGCTCATCCGAAATGCCTCCGGTAACCATGGTGGAGTCGCGTTCGCGGAAAAGTACGATGCTGGCGAACATCAGGGGTTCATTGTTGCTGTCATCCAGTAGTTGCCCCCCTACCTTCCCGATGGCTGGCAGATTGGCCGCCGGCGCCTCCGAGGCCGAAGAAGAAGGTAACGGGGCTTCTGCAACTGACGGAGATTTTGCCGGCACCGGGGCTTCGGTGCCACTGCTGCTGGCAATGGTGGCGCCTAAGAAGAAAAGCGAAAGGAGAATTGTTTTGTATGTGAGGTTCATGATATTTCAATTGCGGGTAAATGGTATGTTCAAATAGTATGTTCCGGCCCATTTGACTGATCTTTGCCTGGGCCGCTTATAAGACAATTAAATCATCAAAAGGTTTAATCCTTATAGGTACATATGTTCACCTTTTAACGTTTTTTGTTAAACAAAGCGCCTCACAGGGAATAATTTGCCCGGCTGCTGCCCGCTGTATTTTGGAGTGATTGTGTTATATTTGCATCTCATTTGCCGGAACACAGATATGGTAGAAAATTATTCAGAAGACACCATCCGCACGCTTGACTGGAAGGAACACATCCGGATGCGTCCGGGTATGTACATCGGGAAGCTGGGCGACGGCGCTTCACAGGATGACGGTATATACGTGCTGATCAAGGAGGTTATTGACAATGCCATAGATGAGTTCATCATGGGCTTTGGCAAGACCATTGAGGTCCGGATCAATGAGCGGCAGGTCACGGTCAGGGATTACGGCCGGGGCATTCCGCTGGGCAAGGTGGTAGACTGTGTATCCAAGATCAACACCGGGGCCAAGTACGACTCCAAGGTGTTCAAGAAAACTGTCGGATTGAACGGGGTGGGTACCAAGGCTGTCAATGCCCTGTCAGGATCATTCCGCATCGAATCCATCCGAGAGGGGAAATCCAAGTTGGCCGATTTTGAAATGGGCAACCTCTGCGGGGAACGCCTGGAAGAGCTCAGCAACGGAAGGAGCGGTACCATCGTCACATTCGTTCCAGACGAGACCATTTTCGGAAAATTCCGGTTCATCAATGAGTACATTGAAAAGCTTTTGTGGAACTATGTGTTCCTGAACCGCGGGTTGACCATCGTATTCAACGGGCAGAAGATGCAGGCCCAAAACGGACTGCTGGACTTGCTGAACCGTAACATCGACAATCCGGTCTGCTACCCGATCATCCACATACAGGACAACGACCTGGAGTTTGCCTTCACCCACAGCAACAGCCAATACAGCGAAGAGTACTATTCCTTTGTGAACGGACAGCATACCACCCAGGGCGGCACCCACCAGGCCGCATTCCGCGAAAGCCTGAACAAGACGCTCCGGGATTTCTACAAAAAGGATTTCGATGCCAATGACATCAAGACGTCCATCATCGTGGCGCTGAGCATCAAGGTTCAGGAACCCGTATTTGAGTCCCAGACCAAAACCAAGCTGGGCTCCCAATATTTGGAACCCGGCGGATCCACGATTAAAAATTACATCAGTGACATTGTAAAAAAGCGGCTCGACAATTATTTGCATATGCACCAGGATGTTGCCGAGGCCTTGCTAAGGAAGATCCTGCAGTCAGAGCGGGAGCGCAAGGACATGGCCAGCATCAAGAAACTGGCCAGGGAACGGGTGAAAAAGGCGAGCCTGCACAATAAGAAATTGCGTGATTGCCGCATCCACTACAACGAAAACCACCCGCAGCGACTGGACTCCACCCTGTTTATCACAGAGGGAGATTCGGCCAGCGGTTCAATCACCAAGGCCCGGAACGTGAACACCCAGGCGGTTTTCAGCCTGAAGGGCAAGCCCCTGAACAGTTATGGGCTAACCAAGAAGATCGTTTATGAGAACGAGGAGTTCAACCTGCTGCAGGCGGCCCTGAATATTGAAGACAGCCTGGAAGACCTTCGCTACAACAATATTGTCGTGGCCACCGATGCCGATGTGGACGGCATGCACATCCGGCTGTTGCTGCTGACCTTTTTCCTGCAGTTCTTCCCCGACCTGGTCCGCAACGGGCATCTTTATATCCTGCAAACCCCCTTGTTCAGGGTGAGGAACAAACAGAAAACCATTTACTGCTACTCTGAAAAGGAAAAGCAGGAGGCCATTAAGGTGCTGGGCACCAAGCCGGAAATTACCCGATTCAAGGGCCTGGGAGAAATCTCACCTGACGAGTTCAGCCATTTCATAGGAAAGAGCATCCGCCTTGACCCGGTAATCCTGCGCAAGGATTCCAGCATCAGCGAGATGCTTGCCTTCTACATGGGGAAAAACACCCCCGAACGCCAGAATTTCATTATTGACAACCTTAGGGTCGAGTTGGACGTGCTGGAAGATTAACCCCCTTGTCCCAGTCTGCCCACGCCCTGAAATTGTCCCGGAAGCCCTCCAGCGGGCAGCGCGGAAGCACGATGGTCTCAACCTGCTCTCTGTGTGGCATGAAGTTCCCCAGGTTTTCACCCCCCGGGTCGACCACGGCTGAATCCCCTGAGTGCGATATCCCATTGCCATCCTCCCCGATCCGGTTCAGCCCGACTACATAACTTAAATTCTCTATGGCCCGGGCCATCAGCAATACCCGCCAGGCGTGGCTGCGGCTTTCTGGCCAGTTGGCCACATACAGCAATACATCGTAGTCAAAGCCCTTATTCTCATCATGCCGGTTGCGGCTCCAGACGGGGAAACGGAGATCATAGCATATAAGTGGCATGATCCGCCAGCCTTTCAGTTCCACGATCAGCTTTCCCTGCCCGGGGGTATAATGCCTGTTCTCGCCGGCAAAGCTGAACAAGTGGTATTTGTCATACTGTTCGAACCTTCCATCCGCTTGCATCCAGATAAAACGATTGAAAAAATGCCCTCCTTCAGCGATGGGCAGGCTGCCGGCAAGCACACAGTTCTTTTCAGCGGCGATCCGGCGCATCCACTCTATGGATGGGCCATCCATCGTCTCGGCCACTTTCTCCGGGTTCATCGAAAAACCCGTTGTGAACATTTCCGGCAGAACGACCAGGTCAGTCGGTCCCTCAATGGCTGAAATTTTTCCGGACAACATCTCCAGATTTTTCTCCGGGTCCTCCCAGTACAGCGGGGTCTGGATCAGGCTAAGCTTTAAATTTTGCATAGAATAGCGGCTGCTTTTTCCAGGGTCTGCTCTGACTTGGCAAAGCAGAACCTGAGGCTCTGGTTGTTCTCCGGTTTGGAATAAAACGGGGCATTGGGCACCGAAGCCACTTTGTGTTCCTTCACCAGCCGCCGGGCAAAGTCCACCTCCTCTTCCGCACTGATGGCGCTGTAGTCCAACAGCTGAAAATAGGTGCCGGATGCCGGGACGATCTTAAAGCGTGAACTTGCCAGCGCCTGGATGAAATAATCCCGCTTTTTCTGGTAAAACGGCCCCAGCCCCTGGTAGTTCTCCGGCTTCTTCAAATACTCCGCCAAAGCATATTGGATTGGGGTGTTGGCTGCAAATACGGTGAATTGATGGGTTTTTCTGAACTCTTTCATCAGGTTCTCCGGGGCCACGCAATAACCGGTTTTCCATCCGGTGGCGTGAAAGGTCTTCCCGAATGAACAAACTACCAGGCTGCGCTCCACCAGCCCGGGATACCGGCAAACACTCTCGTGGGTCAATCCGTCGAACACAATGTGCTCATACACCTCATCGCTCAGCACCAGGATCCCGGATTCCTTCGTCAGGCGGTCCAGTGCGGTGATGTCTTCTGCGGTTAATATACTGCCCGAAGGATTGTGCGGGGTGTTGATGATAATCATGCGGGTGCGGGAGCTGACCAGTCTTTTGACTTCATCCCAGTCTATCCGGTAACCCGGATACTTCATCCGGAAAGGGATGGGCATCCCCCCGTTCAGCCGGATGGCAGGCACGTAGCTATCGTATGCAGGTTCAAACACAATGACCTCGTCCTCATCCCGCACAAAAGCCGTGATGGCTGTAAATATGGCCTGGGTGGCACCTGCCGTTACCGTGATCTCTGTCTCCGGATTATAGACCGCCCCGTAAAGGGCCTGTGTTTTCTCTGCGATCCGCTCACGCAGTTCTTGAACGCCGGGCATCGGGGCATATTGATTAAATCCCTTTTTCATGTATTTCCCGACAAGGCCAATCAGCTCTTCAGACACCTCGAAGTCGGGAAAGCCTTGTGAAAGGTTAATGGCACCGTGTTCGCGAGCCAGACCTGACATCACGGCAAAAACGGAAGTTCCCGTATTGGGAAGCTTGGAAACGACGGAGTCGGGGAAAAAGCTCATATATCCTTTAAAAATATTAATTTTGTCAAAGGCAAAATCCCTGCCAGGGAAGCGTAAAAGTAAGGTTTTTTTCCGGAACCGGCCACTTCCCGCAGATGGGTTTTTTTTTGGCGTTTATCTATAAGCATCTTTATTAGCATCACTTTACCCTAAATATTTTCGACATATGAGGACCATTGACAAGATCAACTTTTCCGGCAAGCGGGCCATTGTCCGTGTCGATTTCAACGTCCCCCTCAACAAGGATTTCCAGATCACGGATGATTCACGCATCCGGGCGGCTGTCCCGACCATTCAGAAAATCCTGGGAGACGGCGGGTCGGTTATCCTGATGTCTCACCTGGGGCGGCCGAAAGAAGGCCCGGAGGAAAAGTTTTCCCTGAAGCACCTCGTCCCTCATCTTCAGAAGCTGCTCGGACTCGACCTGAAGTTTGCCGATGATTGTGTGGGAAAATCTGCCAGGAAACTGGCTGACGGTCTCAAGGCCGGAGAAGTGCTGTTGCTCGAGAATCTGCGTTTTTACAAGGAAGAGACCAGGGGAGATGAAGGCTTTTCAGAAAAGCTTGCCTCGCTGGCCGACATATATGTGAACGATGCATTCGGAACTGCCCACCGTGCCCACGCCTCGACCACCATTATCGCCAGGTTTTTCCCGCAGGCAAAAGCATTTGGCTATATCATGGAAAGGGAGCTGGAAAGCATCGACAAGGTACTCAAGGACACCCAGAAGCCTTATGTGGCCGTCATTGGCGGCGCCAAGGTCAGCACCAAAATAGAGATTATAAACAACCTGCTCGACAAGGTAGATGACCTGATTATTGGCGGGGGCATGATGTTCACCTTTATTAAGGCCCAGGGAGGAAAGATCGGCAACAGCCTGGTGGAGGATGACTACCTGGAAACCGCAAGGGAAATCCTGTCCAGTGCCCGCGAAAAGGGCGTCCGGATCCACATTCCACCGGATGCCATCATCGCCGACAGTTTCTCCAACGACGCCAGGTCAAAGGAAGTTGCTGCGTCCCGCATACCGGATGAATGGCTTGGACTGGATATCGGGCCGGAAAGCATCCGGAAGTTTGAGGAGGTCATTACCGAGGCCAAGACGGTTTTATGGAATGGGCCCATGGGCGTGTTTGAAATGAGCAATTTTGCCGCAGGCACAACAGCGATAGCCAGGGCCCTGGTCAAGGCGACCGAAAAGGGTGCCTTCACGCTGATTGGAGGAGGAGATTCCGTAGCAGCGATCAATCAGCTGCAATTGGCTGATGCGGTCAGCTATGTCAGTACTGGCGGAGGTGCCTTGCTGGAATACATGGAGGGAAAGATCCTGCCAGGGATTCAAGCCATCAACGAATAAGATTATTTGGTCAGCCGGTAAATGGCTTCCAGCAGTTTCTCCTCGTCAATCGGCTTGGAGATGTAGTCATCCATCCCGGCTTTCAGAAAGCGCTCCCGGTCCCCGGGGATGGCATATCCGGTAATCGCGATCACTGGGGTGCGCTTGTCGGTATCCTTTTCCAAATCCCGGATCCTGCGCGTGGCTTCGAACCCGTCCATCCGGGGCATTTGTCCGTCCATCAACACCAGGTCATAAGACCCTTTGCTGAATTTCTCAAGGGCTGTAATCCCGTTGGATGCGGTATCTGCCAACCAGCCGAGTGAGCGGATGAACCCTGCCAGATATATCTGGTTGATGGCCTCATCCTCGGCGATCAGGATATTCAGGCTGCGTTTTTCCATTTCTCCGGCATGAATGATTTTCGGATTTCCTGCAGGTCCGAGCAAGGGGACTTCAAAGGAAACCACACTGCCTTTTCCGTATTCGCTTTCAAAGGAAACACGGCCCTGCATCAGTTCCACCAGGCTCTTGACAATGCTGAGGCCAAGCCCTGTTCCCTGGTACTCCTTGCGTGATGAAATATCCAGTTGCCGGAATGAATCAAACAACTGACCAATTTCCTCTTTTTTGACGCCAATACCGGTATCACGCACGGAAAACCGCAACTGCGGCGTCGAACCCTGGACCACGCCGACCTCCAGGATCACCGAGCCTTCTTTGGTGAACTTGATGGCATTGCTGAGCAGGTTGTTAAGAACCTGGCTGATCTTCTGCTCATCCCCATAGACCTCCTCAGGCAAGCCATCTTCAAAGCGGACATCAAAATCCAGTCCCTTTTCCCCGGCCTGTGGCCTGTGCATACTCATTAGCTCACCTACCATTGTATGCAGACCGAAGACCGAATAGGTCAGCGATACCTTCCCGGCCTCAATTTTAGAAAAATCCAGGATGTCATTCAGGATGGACAAGAGGTTCTTCGAGGAGAACAGGATCGAGTTCAAGTGGTTTCTCTGAACCTCATCGACAGGCGATTTAAGCAGGGTGTTGGCCATCCCTGTGATTGCATTCATCGGGTTGCGGATCTCGTGGCTCAGGTTGGCCAGGAAGGCG
>SLSG01000011.1 GCA_007130545.1 Bacteroidales bacterium
CCTGGGCAATAAGTCCCAGTCCCATGATCAGATAAAACTCCATGGCTTACATGTTTCCGGGAATCAATTTTTCCTTTGCCCCGAACCTGATCGTTCGTTTTTTCATCCAGTAAACGGCCAGTGTATCCAGGAAAGGGTGGATCAGCCTGTTCGAAAGCCGGTATTTTGACACCCCCTCCTGCCTTGAAAAGTGCTGCACGGGAATTTCCTTCACCCTTCCCCCCATTGTCTGCACCAGGGCGGGAATAAACCGGTGCATCCCCTTGAAAAACGGCAGGCTGCGAGCCATATCGGCTTTTATTATTTTCAGCGGGCAGCCGGTATCCCTTACCCCGTCCTTAAGCACCGCCCGGCGAAAGGAATTGGCGACCACCGATGAAAGGCGCTTAACCCATGGGTCCCTGCGCAGGTAACGATGGCCGGTAACCAGGTCAAAGTCATCCAGGTAAGGGATATAAAGCAAAAAGTCGGATGGCGAAGTCTGCAGGTCTGCATCGATATAACCGATCCATTTGCTGTCGCAATGGGTTATTCCGGCCTTCAAGGCGCCGCTGAGGCCCATGTTCCGCTCCAGGGATATATAACCGTAGCGGCCATTCTCACGGCAGATATCCCTGATCCGTGCAAGGCTTTCATCCACCGAGCCATCATCCACAAAAAGAACGCCTGCACGCAGGGTGCAGGCATCCAGGAACAGGTCCATCTCTGAACGGAGCCTAAACAGGCTGTCCTGTTCATTGTAAACGGGAATAATTACCAAAAGCTCAAAAGCTGCCATAAGGGAGGTGCCTGGCCCGCAGTCTTAAAGGGCAGGTCAAAATTACGAAAAATAATCCCTCACACACAGCTGTGTAAACAGGTTCTTTCAGGCCGGATCTGACTTTTCCTTACGGAACACCAGCGGGATCTGGTTTTTTCCGGGCGCCCCGATCTCCATCAGCTTCCAGTCCTTGTCATAGGTTTCGATCTTTCTCCTGAGCACTTGCACCCTGTCTGTCGCTGGATCGTCGCCTTCCCATTCCAGGATTTCGACCCGGTATTTGAGGGTGCGTTTCCGTCCGTTGATCCGGACATCTATCTCGACGTTTTGCTGCGCGTCCACATCGGGAATCAGAATTACGATTTCTCTCATGGCATTATGGTTTTACAGCTTATTCGTATTTCAGGCTTTCCGTCGCGTTCATCCGTGTGGCCTTCCAGGCATGTATCCCAACCGCCAGCACGGCGATCCCGATGGCGGTGAGGCCTGCAATCAGCAAAGGCCATATGTTCAAATCAATGTGATAGGCGAAGCCTGAAAGCCAGCGGTTCATCAGTAACCAGGCCAGGCTGGCGGCAATGGCCATGGCGATCAGGATCAGCCACATGAATTCCCTCCCGAGAATGGCAAGCACATCGGCAAATCTGGCTCCCAGTACTTTGCGGATACCAATCTCCCGGGTGCGTTGTTCCGCTGAAAATGCGGACAAGCCATACAGGCCCAGAAAGGCAATCACGATGCAAAGCCAGGCAAACGCCGCAAAGAAAACACCCAGCACTTTTTGTGAGTCGTACATGCTGGCAATGACCTGGTCCAGCACATGATACTCCAGTGGCTGGTTTGGTGCGTAGGTAGTCCAGGCCTCCTCAAGGATCCGGATTCCCCCTGAAAAGTTATCCCCCCGTATCTTTGCAAGCAGGTAATTGCCGGCATTCCCCAGCGGGTAAAAAACCATCGGCTCGATCGGGTTGACCAGGCTGGCATAATGAAAGTCCCTGACCACTCCAATGACTTTTCGGTTTTCTGAGGAGGTACCGTCCGGCCAGACAAAGCCTGAGGTGATTTCCCTTCCCAGCGCAGTTTTCCATCCAAAATACCGGACGGCTGCCTCGTTGACCACCACGGCTTCCGGGTAGTCGGTCTGGTAGTCCCGGTCAAAGAACCTTCCCTCAAGCATTTCCATTTCCATAAAATCCAGGAAATCAGGGCTTACCTGGACCACATTGGCAGAGTATGAGGTGTGCCCGGTTTCTGTCTCCACGTACAGGCCGTTGAACATGGTCAAAATGGAAGGGAAGTAGTTCGATACCGCCGCCCTTTCGATCATCGGACTTTGGCTGAGTGTGTTCTTCAGGGTTTCGGCACCCTGCCTGCTGGCGTTGTCCTGGAGCTCCACGACCACGATATGTTCCCGGTCGAACCCAAGGTCCTTGCTGGTGATATACCTCAATTGACTGTTCACGACCAGGGTGGCGGCAATCATGAATACCGAAATGGCAAACTGCAAAATGATCAGACCCTTTTTCAGGGTCAGTGATTTTCTCCCGGCTTGGGCACGTAGAGCCAGTGCCTGCAAGGGAGAAAATGAGGACAGGTAAACGGCCGGATAGCCCCCTGCGATCAATCCGACCAAAACGGCCACGCCAAGCAGGAGCAGCAGCAGCTGCGGGTTGGAAAAGACATTGGCCGACAAGCTGACCTGCAACAGGTCGTTCACGAACGGCAAGGTGAACTCCACCAGCAGCAGGGCCACCAACAGGGCCACGATGGTCGTGATGAGCGATTCGACGAAAAATTGCCGCACCAGGGTTCCCTGGGAGGCGCCCATCACCTTTTTCACGCCTACTTCCTTGCTCCTTCTGCTGAAACGGCTGATGGCGATATTGGTGTAGTTGATGGCCGCGAGCACCAGCAGGAACAGTGCGATCAGGACAAAAATCCGTATCAGCTCCGGGCTCATCATGGTCACGGCTCCCGTAGCCGAGGTCATCTCGTAGGGGAGTTTTGACTTCAGGTGGATGTCGGCCATAGGCTGAAAGATCAGCAGGCTTTTATCAATCCCCCCGTAACCTGGCTGAGATCCAATGTGGTCCTGATAAAACCCCGGCCATGTATTTTCCATAAAGGAATCCGGGTCAAATCCCTCTGCGGTCTTAAGGTATGTCCATACGATGCGCGCCCCATGCGCCATTTCCAGGGCCTGCCAGGTGGCCCCCCGCATAAAGCCGCCTTCAATCAGGTCGTTCAGGTGTGGCATACTCGCCATGGAAATGAGTCCGTCGAACTGAAAATGGGTGTTGATGGGTGAATCCTCTATCACGGCTGTGACCCTGAACGAACCGGCTCCATCGAGCTGAACCATTTTCCCAAATGCGGGCTCATCGCCAAAATACCGCTTCGCCATGCTTTCGGTCAAGACCAGTGAGAAAGGTTCATTCAGCGCCTGACCGGGCTGCCCTTCAAGAAACCGGTAGGTAAAGAATTCAAACATGGTGGAGTCCACCGCGAACACCCCGTCCTCAAAGAAATGCTTGTCTTCGTAGCGGTAAATGATATTTCGGAAAAAATA
>SLSG01000122.1 GCA_007130545.1 Bacteroidales bacterium
CCTTCCGACAATATTCAGGCGAAAATTCTTAAAGTTCATACTTCTCGATTCGTCGGTAAAGGGAAGCACGGGTAATGCCCAATTCCTTGGCAGCCTTGCTGATGTTGCCGCCATGCTTGTCAATCACCTTGCGGATCAGCATCTTCTCGGTGGCCTCCAGGTTATGGTCAGCCCCTGTCGGGATCTCGGTCTCCCTCGTATCCTGCTGTGACAGGAAGAAGTCGCTGGGCTGCAGCACATTGGAGTCGCTCATAATCACTGCCCGCTCCACGGCATGCTGTAATTCCCGGATGTTGCCCGGCCACAAATGTTTTTCCAGCCGTTTCAGGGTGCTGGCATGCAGCCTTTTGTTGGGCATCTTGTATTTTTTGGAGTAAATCTCCAGGAAATGGTTCACCAGCGGGGGGATGTCCTCCACCCGATCCCGCAGCGGGGGCAAGTGGATCTCCACGGTATTGATCCGGTAGAGCAGGTCCTGGCGGAACTTCCCATCGTCCACCATCTGGTAAAGCGGCATATTGGTGGCGCAGATCAGGCGGACATCCACCGGGATCTCCTTCACCGAACCCAGGCGCACCACCTTGCGGTTTTGCAGCACGCTCAGCAGCTTCGATTGCAGCGGCTGGCTCAGGTTGCCGATCTCATCCAGGAAAATGGTCCCCTTATTGGCCGCCTCAAAGCGTCCCGGGCGGTCCTCCTTCGCATCGGTAAAAGCTCCTTTCTTGTACCCAAAAAGCTCGCTTTCAAACAGCGTCTCACTAATGGCCCCCAGGTCCACGCTGATAAACACCTCATCCTTTCGCATCGACGCCCGGTGTAAAGCCCTGGCAATGACCTCCTTTCCTGAACCGTTCTCGCCCAGAATCAAAATATTGGCATCCGTAACGGCCACCTTCTGCACCGTAGAAAGCACCTGCAGCATTGGTTTGGATCGCCCGATCACCTGGCTGTACGGCTGGTCTCCCTGTTCAATCAGGAACTTCTGCTTGGATCGCAGGTCCTGCAACTCCACCTTTGAACGATGCACCTCCAGGGTCGTGGAAATGGTTGCCAGCAGCTTTTTATTGTCCCACGGCTTGAGCAAAAAATTCGTCGCCCCCTCCTTGATCCCCTGTACGGCCAGCTCGATGTCGCCATAGGCCGTAATCAGCACCACAGCAATGGTCGGGTCGATTTCCAGGATCTTGTTCAGCCAGTAAAACCCCTCCTTGCCACTGGTGGCATCCCGCGAAAAGTTCATGTCGAGCAGCACCAGGTCGTACGACTCATTCTTGAGCAACATCGGGATGTTGTTCGGGTTCTTGTCGGTATGCACCGTTTTGATATGTTGCTTCAAGAACAGTTTGGCAGCCAACAGCACATCTTCGTCGTCATCGATAATCAGCAGCTTGGAGTCCAGTTTACTCATGGTCATTCTGATTTTTTTCGTCGGATGGGATTGTGGTCTATATGTTTGGAAAACAAAGATAAAACATCCTTTGAGAAAAAAATAAATATCCTGTCATTTATGGTGGATTATCCGACAATAAAAAAACCCGTTACTGCACACAGTCAGTAACGGGTTGTAATCCGGCCTTCAGGTCTTTTCCCTGCTGCTTCAACGTCAGGGGTGTGCAGCAACGTCCGCCATCAGGCAGGTTCGTAAGCGGGCATTTGTCCCCGGTCCCGAAGTTTAAAAGTTCAGACCCAGTCCGATCCCAGAGCGGGTGGGTCCCAGGTAAGCCTGTCTCAGCCATCGATTGCTGGTAAGCTGCAAGATGGAGCCGGAAATGGCCAGGAGGCCGCCGGTGATCAGCACCACAGCCGCACCATCCTCATCCAGTACATCCGCCTCATAGAGTCCGACCGACAAGCCGTAAACAAATCCACCGCCAATCGTCAGCCAGATCCCGGTCAGCTTTTCCCGCCGATACTTCATCAGGCTGTTCCTGATATGCAGCAACTCCTTTTCGTAATCCATGTCTGAACTGGCCATCATCGCAAGGGGGGCATGTGCCAGTGAGGTTTCGCTCACGTAGGCCAGGGAAGCCTTATGCCTGCCTTCCTGGGCAAACACCTGAAGTCCGGAAAACAAAAAAGCAACGGCCAGTATGATCTTATAGCGGTTCATGTCCTTGGATTTAAATTGGGAAAAGACCAACGACAAATATAAAAAAAGGGTTACAACATTCAACTGCTGTAACCCTTCGATTTTTTGGAGGGCAAAAACGGATTGCCCGCCAAGGTTTTAGTCTGCGTTGGAACCAATGTTCCCCTGGCTAATGATGTTTGCGAATTCTGCTGCTGTTTGATAGATATTTATATAGCCATTGTAAACCAACCAGTTATCATAAGTGATAACCAGTCCGCCATCTAGTTTCCGAAGGGTAGTATGGCTTTTCCCGGTGGTGCCATTCACACTATTAAGTGTCCTGGTAACCGGTCCGCCACCTATGGTAGCCACTGAACTCAGGTTAATGGTTGCAGGATAAACCTCTCCGGAAATAGTCCCATCAAGGTCCAGTGTAACCAATGAATTCCCGTTTTTCCTTTTTTCGAACAAGGCAGTACCTGAAACGCCATAAGCGCCTACTTCTTCCAGGGTATAAGAAATCCTGGTGTCAGTAATCACATTACCACCGATATCGCCCTTTGCCAGGATAATGCCGGGTTCACTGCTGCTTTTCAACACCTGGATAAACCCGTCGTAACCGATCAACTCACTGTACGACATTGAAGTTACCAGGGTGGAGCTTTTCCCGCTTGCATCTACCGGGTTAAGGTTGACCACCACTGCGCCTCCCTCTGCGGCTGAGTTCATCCGTAATTCTGCCGGATGGACTCCCGCCTCCGCACCGAATAAAACAACATCAATGGTGGTGGCATTGTTTTCGGTTTCAATAAAAGTTGCTTTACCAGTCACTCCCAGAACATCCTGAACTTTCAGATCGTAACTGGTTTCAGCGCCCGGTGTGTCATCTTTCTTGCATCCGCTCACCGTCATCATTGCAACTATGGCTAAAGTAGCAAGCACGGCATTCAATTTAATTGGTTTCATTTTTTTAATTAATTTATTGTCTACAAAGCTACTTCTCCATGTCCCCGAAACCGTGACATAACTTTGGTTATTTGTTACATAATTTTCGCCCGTTCCATCTGATGAGCAGGGAGTTCTCTTTTGGTAAGGCGATGGGAAAATAAAAAAAACAAGAGGCTGTCTCGTGAAATGGAGACAGCCTCTTGTTTTGTGTGGGCGATGACGGATTCGAACCGCCGACCCCCTGCTTGTAAGGCAGGTGCTCTGAACCAGCTGAGCTAATCGCCCCTTTTTCGGCTGATTGTGGCTGCAA
>SLSG01000289.1 GCA_007130545.1 Bacteroidales bacterium
CCGGGAGATCGAAATGGTCAACCGCTCAGAGGCCGATCTTTTCCATGTGGACGTGATGGATGGCATGTTTGTACCTAACATTACCTTCGGCTTTTTCATTATCAAACAGATCAAGTCCCTGGCGAAAAAACCGCTGGATGTACACCTGATGATCGAAGCGCCTGAGCGCTACCTGGAGGATTTCAAAAATGCCGGCGCCGACTGGCTCACCGTGCACTATGAGACCTGCCCCCACCTGCACATGACCGTAAACCGGATCCGTAAACTGGGCATGCAGCCCGGGGTGGTGATCAATCCCCACAACAATGTGGAACTCCTGGAAGGGATCTTGCCTGAGGTGGACCTGGTGCTGCTCATGTCTGTGAACCCGGGTTGGGGCGGTCAGGCGTTCATTGAGCATACCTATGCCCGGCTTGAACAACTTCGTGAATTAAGGGAAAAAACCGGTTCCCGTTTCCTGATCCAGGTCGACGGGGGCGTGGACCTGCACAATGCCGGCAGGCTGGTTCAAAGCGGTGCCGACATCCTGGTTGCCGGAACCACCGTCTTCAAATCATCCGACCCCATACAGGCCATTGCCGCATTGAAAAAGGCAGGGCAGTCCGGGAGCACCCGAGAGGTATAGTGAACTTTTCCCTGGACCGGAAAATGCGATCCTGAAGCACACCGGAAAAACCCTGTAAGCAAGGCGGAGCATGCCCGATTCAGAACGCATACCGCATGCCAGCCAGGGTTCGGTCCCCATGGGGCATCTTGTGCGGGGGACGGGGTTCCTTGTCAATAAAATGCGGGAACCCGTGAATGATGTCCAACAAGTGAATATCCACCGTTTCGGTCGGGTCCACCCGTAACTCCAGTATGATCCCCTCCTCCGGGAATGCAAAGTACGGAATGTAATGCCATGAACTGTTCCCGGGGGATCGGATCAACCAGGGCCCCATGCCGTTGATTGACATTCTTACCTGGGAACCTCCCGCCCGAATATACATAACCATCCAGTGGGCCATCCTTTCAGAGCGGATGTGCAGCTTCAGCGCCCGTTGTCCTTCATGGATGGTGTCTGACAGCAGCTCTGCCACAGGAACGGGCAAATCCGGACCTGCTGCCGGCTTGGCCAGATAGCGCTGGGTGCCGGGCGGTACAAACCGGGACCACGCCAGGGTATCCGGACTCTCCGTGAGGAACTGATTCGTCCACTGATCCGTTTCCCCGTCGGTGGTCACCCAGAGGGTTTCCTCCCCCACCCCATCGGTCGCGTAGAGGATGTTGTTCAACTTCTGGTACCGCTGGTCATACTCCAGCCGGGTACCCCCCTTCAACACGAAAAACAACCCGACCACAAGGAAAAGCACCGGAAACACCCAGGTCTGACTCCCTGACCCCAGCGCCATATGCGGCACCAGCAATCCGATCATCAATCCGACAAGGATAAACGCAAACCCGATCATGCCCAATCCCATGGCCACGGTAAACAGGTAAGCCGTGGAGGGGAACCAGGCCAATGCCGGCACAGCAAAAGCCAGCAAGACCAATGCCTTCCACCATCCATGCCCCATCTTTGGGGCCAGCCCGACATACAGGGCCGTGCCTACAAGGGCGAAGGCCAGCGGCCAGGTGAACAGGTAGCTTACTCCCGGAGCGACAAAAGAAGTGCCCAGCATCAGCAGTACCCAAACGACCATGGCGCCGGCAGCCAGGTTCCATTCCGGCAAAGGCTTGCGCAATACCAGGTACAATGCCCCGGCAACCAGGATGGAGTAAAGCAGGAGCATCCAGCTGAACTGTCCGCTCCAGACAAGAAGCACCCATCCGACGATAAGTAAAGTCAACACCTGCCAGAATCGGATCCCCTTTCGGGCCAGGTGAAAGAAAACCAGCGAAAACGCGCTGACCAGTCCGCCGAAGCCCAGCACCAGCTCATTGGTATTGAACTCCAGCAGGCGCATGTCCGCCCCGGGATAATTGCGTGCAAACACCAAAAACAGGGAATTGGCAAGCACAAACACCGCCAGCAGGTAAACGGCAAAGGCCAGAAAACCGAACAGCACCCTTAGCGGGCTTATGAACTTTTTTATCACCCCCGTCGCGAGCAGAACCAGAAACATCAAGGTGATCAGAATGGCCAGGGGAGCAGCCCGGTCGTAAGCGTACCAGGCAAAGCCGAAGCCGATGGTATTGAAGAAAATCGCGTTCTTGCCGGACGTAAATTCCAGTGTGTGGTTGCCCAGGTACAGGGCCAACCCGGTGATATGCGTCCCATGATGCTGCACCGACCGCAGGTCCAGGTGCTCGGTGCGGTCCCCGGCGGTATGGTAATCAAACCCGTTTTCAATAAAGGCAAAATTCAGCCCCCCGAAGCCCGCATGTTTGAATGGGCTGAAATCGGTATCGGTCGGCATGCGTCTGTAAATTTCATAGCCCAGCGAACTCCCCATGGGTTTGGAAGCGCCCCTTGAAAAAGCCGAGACCAGGTCGAGGTTCCCGTCGCTGGTCTCAAAAAGCAGGCTTGCCCCGGTGGTTCCGCGGCTTTCAATGTTCACCACGACCTCCACATCGTCTGCCCAGGGATGTTCTGCCACGAATGCCTTGGCCCCCAGCAGCCCGTATTCCTCCCCGTCGGGGAACAGGAATATCATGTCATTTTTCATTGTCGGATGGTGTTGCAGCAGGCGGACCAGCTCCAGCATGGAGATCAGCGCAGAACCGTTGTCGGCCGCCCCGTAGCTTTCCTCCCTTGAGTCGTAATGTCCCATGAATAGTACCGCCGCGCCGTCCCCACTGCCCCGGATGCGTCCCATGACATTGTACAACATCGCCGCGCGCTGGGTGTCTGCATCAAAAAATTCGGTTTGCTGGATAACAGGTTCCACCCCGAGCAAGGCCAGTTGCTCCACCAGGTAGTCGCGCACCCGGGCGTTGGCCGGGCTGCCGATCGGGTTCTTTTCGGCGCCAATCGTTGCCAGGTGGACGGCAGCCCGGGCGGCCGAAAATTCAGTCTCCGGGGCATCCGCCGGAATGATGGATGGCGGGCGGCTAAGGTAGAATGACAGGAACACGATGGCTACCATGCCCAGCATCATGGCCACGGAAATGCCGAATGGCATAGGCGTCCCCTCATGGCCTGACAAACGGGTTTTATGTTCCGGGCCTGAATCTGTATGTTGCATTTTGGTCGGATAGGAATGAGTCCCAAATATATAGAAAAAATCCGACCACCAATAGATCCGGTCATGGCTCCGTATATTTATTCAGCAGACTGTTCCCCGCTCCTCAGCACATAGATGTTCCATGGTGCCACCAGGTGTTCATTGACCCAGGGATAGGGTTCA
>SLSG01000195.1 GCA_007130545.1 Bacteroidales bacterium
CGGTCCAGAACGGCAATGCGCTTAACCGACTTGGGCAAAACATTGAAGAAGTATTTGGCGGAGAACGGCCTGTAAAGGTGTACACTTACCAGTCCGACTTTCTCGCCTTTGGCAAGTTTATAGTCGATCGTTTCCTTGATGGTTTCCGTGATGGATCCCATGGCCACTATGATGTTTTCGGCATCCGGGGCACCGTAATAGGTAAACGGATGGTATTCCCTTCCGCAGATCGCGGAGATCTTTTTCATATAAGCCTCGACTTGATCCGGCACGACATCGTAAAAGGGATTGGCAACCTCTCTTGTCTGGAAATAAATATCGGGGTTCTGTGCCGTACCACGGGTCACGGGATGCTCAGGATTCAATGCCCTGTCACGGAATTCCTGCAGGGCCTTTTTGTCCAGCAATTTTTCAAGTACATCCTGGTCGCATTCCTCTACTTTCTGAACTTCGTGTGAGGTGCGGAACCCATCGAAAAAGTGCAGGAAGGGAATGCGGGTCTTGATGGCTGCCAGGTGGGCAATCGGGGCAATGTCCATAATCTCCTGCACACTCCCGGTTGCCAACATGGCAAACCCTGTATGTCGTGTACTCATTACGTCTGAATGATCCCCGAAGATGGAAAGGGCCTGGGCGGCAAGGCTGCGTGCCGAAACATGCAGAACGGCGGGAAGCAACTCCCCGGCCATTTTATACATATTGGGGATCATCAGCAATAATCCCTGTGATGCCGTATAGGTGCTTGTCAGTGCACCGGCCTGGAGGGATCCATGCACAGCACCTGCAGCTCCTGCTTCTGACTGCATCTCCACAAGCTTAACCTCCTCACCGAAGATATTTTTTCTCCCGTCAGCAGCCCACTCATCCACATTCTCGGCCATATTGGAAGAGGGGGTAATCGGGTAAATGGCAGCCACTTCGCTGAACATATATGCCACATGGGCAGCTGCGTGGTTACCGTCACACGTAATGAATTTTTGCTTTTTTGTCATAATAATTGAATTTATAAACAGTCTTATTATAAGGCAGTTAGGTTCGACTTTTTCAGATGCAAAACTACTAAATTATATTCAGTTTTCTTAGTCGAAAAGCCTATTTATAACGATTTTATGTAAGCAGGAAGGGCGAGTTGTTAATCAAAAAACATCCAGGAAAGTCCGAATTTAAAGGCCGCTTCCGGAAGTGGGTAAAATGGGATGGCGTAGACAGGCGTCGTCGGGATTACCAGTCCGACTACATTCTGAAGTTTTACAAAGAACCGGGTCCGCTGGATCCGGAAATTACCGAACAGATCGAGCATAAAAACCTGACCGCTTTCAAATTCATTCTGTGCATGGAACTGCCATACCACCGGCATATAGGCCATGGGGTTGTATGGCACATTGTATGTGAGATCAATGCCCGCCTGCACATGCAGGGCCTGGTCGAACATCGGGAAGCCGGCATAAATGGAGTGGTAACTCATGAAACCGGGGAAGCGTTCAAAATTTTCTGTTCCCACATGTTGGTAGTGCAATTGGTGACTGGACCGGAAAACCCCGAAGTTCAGGTCCAGCGAAGCAGCTACCGAAAATGCGGGAATATTCTCCGCATGCTGTTCAGGCAATCCGGCTTCGTTCATATAGACAATCTGTCCAAGCGAATACAAATTCCCTTCGAGCGCAAAAAATGCATTTGACAGTTTTACACCCCCATAAAGCAGGGACATCTTTTCAAATGTATTGTCCCACGAAATATAATTCCCCGTAAACCGCTTGAGAAAGTAAGGTGCTTCGCGCCTGTCCAGACCGGCCCTGGCAACGACCCCCCATCCCCTTTCCCCACCTCCGGCCCGAAGAGTCCCTGCCATGCTGTAATCCCCTCCATTGTAACCACCAAGCGTCAAACTGGCCGATCCGGAGAAAGAAACAGGCTGCATGGGGTTGGATTCAAGCCTGGCCGACGGACGGAGGTGGTTGTAGGAAGTCCTGCTTAAAAGATAGTTCTCCCGATCCGGGCTGAATACCGAATCAGGGTTAATCATGGAATAATCAGGCAGACGAATGTTCACCAGCTGGTGGGTAAGAGACGCCTGAAAAAAAAGCAGCTGGTTATTCCATTTTCCGTCGGATGGGTAGTTCGACCAACTTAGCCTGTTCTCCAGTCTTTGCACACGGGTGGAGTCATATGTCTGGGATGAAAAGACCGGAGCTGCCGCATAAAAAGGGGTGGGACGCACCGGTTCGTCAAAAACGAAGGATTGTTGCTGAAAGGAAAAATGGTGGCCCAGGCGTCCAAGATTCAGGAACGCAGCATCCCGTAAGCTGTCCTGTTCATTCGCAGTGGAAAAGCCAATCTGGTAGTATTGAGCAATATGAACGGCTGTCTCCCGGTAGCGGGACATGGCCCTGTAAAGGAAAACGCTGTCCCTTACAGGGTTTTCCTCAAAAGCGGTCCGGTTTCTCAGTCCGCCACTCTGCTGGTTCTCGATCCGGTTCACAATAAAACTCCCCATCGCATTGTAACGATGGGCCGGATGGCGGTAATCGGCAGTAAAATACACATTTGAACTTCTGGCACCCATCCGGCTGTACAAACCGGGTGAGTTGATCAGGCGGTACTGCACTCCTGCATAAAAGGTTTCATGAAGTTTCTGTGCATGTTTCGCATAGAACAACTGTTCACGGGCAGAGCCCAGGACGTGGTACAGGTCTGTAAAAACATGTGCGGGCCGGTAGAAAGGGACATCGGCCTGTTTGAAACGATACCGCTGGTATGGGTCGGATGCAAACAAAGGAAAGGGGTCGGAGAACGCGGACAAAAATCCATCAGGGGAAGAAAGCCTCAGGTCCCTGGAAGGATGGCCCACATTGCCCTTCCATGCAACAAAAGGATTTCCCGGAGAAAAGAGGTCATACAGCTGGAACCCGGCAAGGCTTGTGTCTGCATGGGGTTTTTCCCCGCTCAGGGGCGTTTCCAGAAGATGCACTGAATACCTGGGTACCATGCCAGGGGAAGCAATGGTATCGGAAAGCTTGACCCCTGCAGCCAAAGGTGCCGCATTGGAATGGAAGGGTATGAAAAAAAGCAGCAGGAATAAAACCCGGACAACACTTTTCTTACTCATTGTTAAACCCATAGGTGGCCGCAGAAAGAAGCAGTAAAAGTAGCATAAAAATGCATGCCAAACAAGCTGGTTTTGGCGCTGGCCCATATGCCCTTCGCGCTGCAAAACATTGCCTGCCGGCCATGGCTTTCCGCTAACCTCATATTTTCCTTACGGAAAATTTATCCGCTCCAAGCCATGGCCCGCAGGCAGACCATGACTCCTGGCGCTAAGGC
>SLSG01000185.1 GCA_007130545.1 Bacteroidales bacterium
GACGCTTGCTCCGAACAACTTGCGCAGCGTACCTTCATGAGCGGCCCTGGGATCTGTTGCACCAATCAGCTTACGGTAATCCTCCACTGCGTTTTCCTTCTCCAGGATGGCCGCGATCATTGGTCCCGCACTAACGAAGTCACACAAACGCTCATAAAAGGGTTTTCCCCTGTGGATGTTGTAAAATTCTCCAGCCATTTTCCTGGTGATTTGAAGGTATTTCATGGCGACGATCCGAAATCCGGCTTCGTTTATTCTGGCGAGAATGGGACCCGCGTAACCGCTCTCAACCGCATAGGGCTTTATCAGTGTCAGGGTGATTTTGCCAGGGATCATGTGTGGGTTTTATGGAGTGGGACAAATATAATTACTAATAACCCGTAAATATAAATTAAAAACCTTTCCGGCAAAACCATGCCCTTGGTTTTGTTACCTTTGCATATAGGTCAAAACAAACTGAATTGGACCCAAAGCTGATCAATAGCGTAAAACAATTGCTTGGGCAGCGTGACCAGCCCATCGTGATTGTTACCCATACGAACCCGGACGGGGATGCCGTTGGCTCTTCACTCGGACTGTTTCATTGCCTTGGGAATGCTGGGTTTTCAAGGCTAAGCGTTATCGTCCCGAATCCCTATCCTTCATTTTTGCACTGGCTTCCTGGCAATGGGGAGGTGATTACGGCATCATTGCAGCCAGAGAATGCCCAAGCGCTGATTCGTGAGGCCAAGCTGATATTTTGCCTGGACTTTAACGGACTCGCACGAACGGACCAACTGGAGGATCCTCTGCGGAATGCAGCCGGAATCAAGATTTTGATAGACCACCATCCGCAGCCGGAGCCGGAATTTGATCTGGTATTTTCCTTTCCCAGCTATAGTAGCACGGCTGAGATGGTATTCAAGCTCCTCGAAGGCCTGGAGCTGATGTCGTTTTTTGACCATGATGCGGCTGCTTGTCTGTATACCGGTATCGTTACGGATACTGGTTCCTTCAGCTTTTCCTGCAACAATTCGGATACTTACCGCATAACTGCGCGGCTGATCGAATACGGGGTGGATGGAGAACGCGTGCACCGCTTGATTTACAATACTTATTCGGCTGACCGCATGCGCTTGCTCGGGTTTTGCCTGAGCGAAAAACTGGTGGTGATACCTGAGGGGGATACAGCATATATCAGCTTGACCCGTAATGATCTGGAACGGTTTAACCACCAGGTCGGTGACACCGAGGGGGTGGTGAACTATGCCCTGAGTATAGAGAACATTTTCATGGCCGCTCTGTTTACTGAGAACGAAGACCATATAAAAGTTTCGTTCCGGTCTGCGGGACGTGTGGATGTAAATTTGTTTGCAAGGGAACATTTCAATGGGGGTGGTCATAAAAATGCGGCCGGAGGAAAAAGCTTTGACTCCATGAAAAAAACCCTTGCCAGGTTTGAAAAGCTGGTTAAAAATGGTGCACATTTGCATGAATAACAGATTCCGCCATATGACTTTTGGCATTGCCAACCAGCTGGGTAAGATATTTTTTCTGAGCCTGTTTCTCATGGGATGCAATACACCGCCTCCCGGTCCGGCACCCGTTGACCCTCACCAAACCCTGGAGGAAACCAACCAGGCCCTGTTGGAAATGGAGCAGCAGGAGATTATTGACTTCATTGAGCGCTATGGATGGGATGCAACAGAGACCGGGTCTGGTTTATGGTATTATATCTACCGGCAGGGTGGCGGACCCCTGGCGCAGACGGGACAGTGGGCGACCATTCGGTACAGTATACGGCTGCTGACGGGGGACCTGGTATACGAAAGCGGGGAAGAGGAACCCAAAAATTTCCGGATTGGCAGGGGTGGGGTGGAAAGCGGCCTGGAAGAAGGCATCCTGCTGATGCGCCTGGGAGACCGGGCCAAATTCATCATGCCGGCCCATCTGGCACATGGGGTGCCAGGCGATGGCTACAGAATCCCCAAAAGGGCCGCCATCGTTTACGATGTGGAATTAATAGGTTTGGCAGACCATTAATGCTTTAATATTTGAACTATAATTGTCAATCAAAATTGAAAACTATGAAAAATGGAAAATTGTGGACGATGGCCCTGGCCGTGGTCCTTTTCTATGCCTGCGGGAGCAATGCGGATCGTGGGTTTAAAAAAACGGACAGCGGCATCGGCTATAAGATCCATGAGCAGGGAGGGGGTGAGAAAGCCCAACTGTATGATATTCTGGAAATGAATATGATTTACCGCGTGAAAGACAGTATACTCTTTGACACACGGCAAAGCAACATACCGATGTTCCTGGAGCTGATAGAACCTGAATTTCCCGGGGATATCTACGAGGCATTTGCGATGTTGTCTGTGGGAGACAGTGCAACGTTCATCGTTGATGCGTCTGACTTTTTTATGATGACTGCCGGAATGTTTGAACTTCCTCCTTTTATCCAGGAGGGGGACAGGCTCTATTTTGATGTTCGGCTGAGCGCGGCCATGGATGAAGAAGGTTTTATGGCGGCACAACAGCGCATCATGGAAAGGGAGATGCGTGCCAATGAACAAAGGGCATTGGATGAGGACGGGATCAGGGACCAGTATCTTGAGGATATGGATATTACTGTTCAGCCGCTTGAAAGTGGTCTCTATTACATAGAAACGGAGCAGGGAAGCGGGCCCAGAGTGACATCCGGATCAACTGTCTTTGTACATTATGAAGGAAGGTTGCTCGACGGGACCGTTTTTGACTCTTCATACGATCGTGGTGAACCCCTGGATTTTGTTGTCGGAACCGGGCAGGTGATTCCCGGCTGGGATGAAGGCATTTCGCAAATGAACGTAGGAGGCAAAGCCATGCTGGTGATCCCCTCCCACCTGGCTTATGGGGACCGCGGAGCAGGTGATTTGATCCCGCCGTTCTCGACCCTGGTGTTTGATGTGGAAGTGGTAGACGTGCGCTAAACATTTCAATTACAGAGACATGCACAGGAGATATTTCGTCTGTTTTCTGGCAGCGGTGGCCACATTTATGGCATCCGGCTGCCGCCCGGTAAGGCAAGCCATTGCCCCTCAGGCCCAAACCACCGAAAGCGGCTTGCAGATTACCGTCACCAGGTCCGGTACCGGTGAAATGATCCAAACCGGGGACCTTGTGAGGATTCACTACACCGCTATGATGGCCGACGGAAGTGTCTTTGATGATTCACGGGAAAGAGGCGGACCGGTAACCATACGGCTGGATAACGGACAGGTAATTCCGGGCCTTGCCGAGGGAATCTTAATGCTTCGCCCCGGGGCACGGGCCACACTGGTCATTCCGCCATCCCTGGC
>SLSG01000175.1 GCA_007130545.1 Bacteroidales bacterium
AAATCCTCCACCAGCAACCACAACCGGATCGCGGCCCGGAACGATGATCCCATCTCGGAAACAAACAACCTGGTCAACAATGCATCGGACTTTCTAAATATCCGTCAGGATGCAGGGTTTGTTTTAAAAATCGACACCATGGGATCGGACTGGGAAACCAGAATATCCTATGCATTTAACCGGAATGACATCTCGCAGGACTATCTTTCGGGCGCTGTGTTTCCTTTTCCGCTGGAGGTCTCCGGCAATGGGATCAACGCACAGCGCAGGCATTTTCTACAGTTCCAGTCTGACCTCACTTACAAGCTGCCGTGGGACATCTCCCTGGAAACCGGCATCAGCAGCGCTTACCAGGACTACCAAAGCGACTCCGACTTTTCCATCATTTTCGATGGGGCGGCGTTCCCTGATCCGACAAGGACAAACGCATTCAATTACCAGGAGCACATCAGTGCCGCCTACCTGCAGGCTTCCAGGCCCCTGCCCGCAGGAATCACACTCAAGACGGGTGTTCGCCTGGAGCATACCAACATGACCGGGAACCAGACCATTCCGGCCGACACCAGTTTTGTCGTCAACCGGGCCGACTGGTTCCCATACGTCTACCTGAGCAGGCCCATCGTGGAAATCGCAGGGTATGCTTTGCAGGGCTTCCTGATCTACCGCAAGACAATCACCCGCCCGGGCTATCAGAGCCTGAACCCATACGTGAACTACATCGACCAGTTTCTTTATGAAACGGGAAACCCCTCCCTCCTCCCCCAATTCTCTGAGAACCTGGAGGCGAACATCAGCCTGAACGATATGCCGATCTTTGCGGTGGGCAGAAGATATACGCGTGACATTTTCTCCAGCGTAGTCTACCAGGACCCGGTGATGGAGAATGTGGCCGTGCGCACCTTTGACAACCTTGGGAGGAATACAGAGACCTATTTCCGCGCCATTGGCGCCATTCCCCCGGCAGGGTCATATTTCTTTGTGGCCGGGGCCCAGTACGACCTGAATGAATACGAGGGCTTTTATGAAAACCAACCACTGAACTTCCGGAGGGGGAGCTGGCGCCTGTTCACCTTTCACTCCTTGCGTCTTGGTCAAAATACCAGGCTGACCATGAACGGCTTTTTGATGACAAACGGACAAATGGGTTTTTATGAGCTGGATACGTTCGGCCAGTTGAACTTCGGACTCAACCAGACTTTCATGGACAGAAGGCTCACCATAAGTTTGAGCGCCAGGGACGTGCTGCGCAGCATGGTCACCGGGTTCACACTGAACCAGGGCAACATACAGTCCACCGGCCAGCGCTATGCCGACAACCGCCGCTTCGGCATCAACATCCGCTACAATTTCGGCATCCCCGACAGAAGGGAAAGGGAGAACCCGCTGAATTTCGATATCGGAGACTAGTCCCGCTTGCGCTCCTTTTTTTTCAATGCATCACCATCCCGAATACCACGTAGAGCAAAACCGCTCCGCCGGCGGCGATCATCGCATAGGGCAATTGGGTGCGCACATGGTCGATGTGGTCACTGGCGGCAGCCATGGAGGATACCAGGGTGGTGTCAGAGATCGGGGACACATGGTCACCGAAGACACCGCCACCAAGCACCGCGGCAAGGCACAGGGGCAGGCTGGCGTCCATCACCAGGGCTGTGGGCACAGCAATGGGAACCATGATGGCGAATACCCCCCAGCTGGTTCCGGTCGAAAAGGCGATAAAGGCCGAGGAAAGAAAAATAATGGCAGCCACCAGGCCCGGGCTCAGCATGCCTTCGGCCACCGATGCCACATAGACCCCGGTCCCCAGTTCCCTGGTGGTGTCTCCAATCGAAAAAGCAAGTATCATAATGATCGCCAGTGGCATCAGTCCGCCAATCCCCTTCAGCGACAGGTCAAATACCTCCCGGAACCGGAAAATGCCCTGGGCCACCGGCAATACCCCCGCCAGCAATATGGCCGCCAGCACCGACCAAAGGACGGCAGTGGAGCCGGTCCCGGCGGTGATCTGCCCCTCCCCGGTTACATAGAGACCGACCGGCATCATGACGATCATCGCCAAAACAGGCAATATCAGGTTGATGGCGCGGTTTGGCACGCCCTCTTTGGGCTGTACTGAAGTAATCTCCTCAGAGACCATCGGCACAGCCCCGTCAGCAATGGTTTTGCCTGTCAGGCGCGCCCTGTCTTCGGCTTTTTTCATCGGACCAAAGTCACGGAATGTGATGATAAAGTATGCCACCATCCCGATCACCAGGATGGCATAAAAGTTCAGCGGAATGCTCTGCACGAACACCTGCAGCGGGGCCTCCACCCTTTCGCTTTCCAGCAACCCGATCACAAAAGCCCCCCAGGCATTCAGGGGGATCAGCACGCATTTCGGTGCCGAGGTGGAATCCAGTATGTAGGCAAGCTTTTCCCGGGAGATTTTCAGCCTTTCAAACAGGGGGCGGGAAACCGCACCGGAGATCAGGCAGCAGATGCTGGATTCAATGAATATCGAGAACCCGATCACCCCCGACAATCCGGCCGCCCCGCGGCGGGTGTGGACGAACTCCCTCTTCCTGACCCATTCCACGAAGCCGTTCACGCCCCCGCTGCGCTGGGTAAGCGTGATCAAGGCGCCGATCAGGGCGCAGAACAGGATCACCCTGGTGTTGCCGGGACTCTGAAAAACCCCGACAATGCTTTCAATGCTGTTGGCCAGCCCGGTCAGGAAGTTCCAGTCAGACAAGATTACCCATCCGACGAGTATACCCAAAAAAAGGGAAACATACACCTGTCGGGTGGCAATGGCCAGCACGATGGCCAGAATCGGGGGAAGAATGGAAAGCCAGCCGTAATCCATCTGCATGATATTTTATCAGGGCCTTGCAATGGATAGCAGGGCGCGGAACAGCCTGAAGCCTTCAATAAAATCGTCCTGTTTGTAAGCAACGGTTCTTGGGCCGGTCCTTTCCACACCCGGGACCAGCTCTGCAACTTCGGCCTGGGCGCTGTTCAGGAAATTGAGTTCGAAGTGATAGGGACCCTCCAGGTGGAATGCTTGAATCGCAGTACGCCGTTCCAATGCCAGGCGGGCGTTTTCGCGTATTTTCCGCTGTGCCTCGGAGGGGACAAGGGTATTGGCCGCAAACCGCCCGATACCTTCCTTGACCTCCACGGTGACCAACTGCTCACCCAGCAAGCCCTTCACCTGTTCGCAAACCGCCCGGTCTCCGGAGATCATGACCACCGGCACACCGTATTGGGCAGCGATCAGCGCGTTAAGCTCTGACTCCCCCACTTCCAGGCCGTTGACCTTCAGCGAGTAGACCGATG
>SLSG01000309.1 GCA_007130545.1 Bacteroidales bacterium
CCCTGTGGATTGCTTTTTTCAATGCATTTGTGGGTGTGTTGATGGTTTGGTGGGTCATCGGACCGAAGATCAAGGATGCCGTTGCCCGCTACAAGGTCCACACCCTGCCGGAATTCCTGGAAGCACGCTATGGATCCCGCCTGTTGAAACTACTGGCCAGCATTGTCATCTTTGTGTTCATGGTGCCCTATTCCGCAGCGGTATTCATGGGCTTGTCGTACCTCTTTACCTCCAACTTCCAGGTCGAATACTGGCATGCCCTGGCGTTCATGGGATTTTTTACGGCCCTGTACATCGTATTGGGCGGGTATAAGTCCATGGCTTTGATAGACATGATATTCGGACTGATCATGGCGGTGAGCGTGGCCATATTGCTTTTCAGCACCATTCAGATGGGCGGGGGGCTCCAGCAAATCTCCCTGGGACTTCAGGAGATTGATCCCGGGCTGACCCGGGTGGTAGGTCCGCCTGGCCTCTGGCCGCTGCTATCCCTGGTGATGCTAACCAGCATGGCCCCGTTCGCGATGCCCCAGCTTATGCAAAAGTTTTATGCGATACGGGACAAGCAGACCATCAAAAGGGGCATGGTGGCCTCGACTGCGTTTGCCATTCTGATTGGCGGGGTGGCCTATTTCGTGGGTTCCACCGCCCGCATTTTCATCAGTCCGGAGAACGCCCCCATGGCCTTCGGTCCGGATGGCCAACCGATTTACGACATTTTGATGCCCGAACTGCTGGCCAACGTGATTCCAGTTTCTCTCAGCGTGATCATCCTGCTTTTGATGCTGTCTGCTTCCATGTCTACCCTGGCGGCCCTGGTGCTGGTCTCCAGCTCCACTTTTGCCAAGGATTTTTATGAAGGCTTTGTGAACAGGAATATTTCAGACAGCGGACTGACCCGGCTGATGCGATTCATTAGTGCCGTATTTGTTTTAATCTCGGTGCTGCTGGCCTACCTGAATCTGGACAGCATTGTGGCCATACTGGGCATCTCCTGGGGAGCGCTGGGATCTTTCTTTCTGGGTCCGTTTATATGGGGATTGTTCAGCAAGAAAGCCAGCCGTTACGGAGCGATTGTCTCCGGGCTGGGCGGACTGGCCATTTGTCTGGTGTTGTATGCCACAGGCATACCGTCCCCCCAGGCCGGGACCATTGGCATGTTGGCTTCATTGGGCCTGGTCCCGGTTTTCAGCTTCATTTTCCCCGATCCGTCCACGAAGGCTGTTTAGACCTCGATAAAAACCATTGTTCTATGGAAGCAAAAGGAGCTGTGCTGCCGTTCAGGCTTTTCGCTGCCTCGCTGATGGCCATGGCGATTCTGTCGATGGTGCAGGCCGACCCGCTGATGGCACAGTCGGGTCCGCAGGCGGCTGCCGATTCTGCACGGGCGGAGCCCGCTGCCTCAGTCAGGCTGAGCGGCTTCGTCAAGACCGATTACTGGCTTGACAGCCGGTCGGTCGTCGCTGCGAGGGAGGACCTGTTCCTGTTGTATCCTGCCGATCGCTTGCCGGATGTGGAAGGGGCCGACCTGAATGGGGATCCCGTCTTTAACTTTTCGGCCATCACTTCCCGTATCGCCGCCCACCTTGCGGGTCCGACTGCCTTCGGGGCGCGTACCAGCGGACTGATTGAGGCGGATTTTTCGGGGGTGACCAATGCCGACATCAATGGTCTGCGCTTAAGACATGCCTATATGATGCTGGAGTGGGACAGGGTAAGCCTGTTACTGGGGCAATGGTGGCACCCCATGTTTGCTGTGGATGCCGTGCCTTCAGTTGTTTCCCTGAACACCGGAGCCCCGTTTCAGCCGTTTATCCGCAACCCCCAGGTCAGCCTTCAGCTGAAGCAGGGGCGGTCCGTTGTCCTGCTGGCAGCCATTGCCCAGCGTGACAATGCGAGCGACGGTCCAATGGGCACCAGTCCGGATTACCTGCGGCAGGGCCTGTGGCCGAATGTCCACCTGCAGTGGATCCGTTATGGTGAGATGCTGAGTGGCGGACTGGCCCTGGATTACAAATCGCTACGCCCCAGACTGGTCACTGACTCTGGTCTTAAGACCACCGGGAGGATCGGTACCCATGCAATGATGGGCTATATGCGCTATCAGAAGAATCTGCTGGAGGTCAAGGGCAAGGCCATATGGGGACAGAACCTGAGCGAGCACCTGCTGATGGGTGGTTATGCCGAGCGGCATACGCTGGCCGGCGGACATGTGGAGTATGCCGGGCTGAACCACCTGATGGCATGGGGCAATGTACTCTATGGTGAAAGGACCCGGGCCGGCCTGTTCGTGGGTTGGTCAAAAAACTACGGTGCACGCCAAGAGATCACAGGTGACTATTATGGCAGGGGCCATGACATAGATTATGTATACCGCCTGGCTCCCTCGGTGGTTTTTTCGTCGGGCAAAGTGAGTCTGGGTGCTGAACTGGAGTGGACCGTAGCGGCTTATGGTACACCAGACAGCCGGGGACGAGTGGTAAACGCAGAAGATGTGGGTAATCTGCGTTTGCTGGTAAGCGGCCTGTATTTCTTCTGAACTTTCGCCCCGGTTTCCGTTCATGTTCCTGCGTTTCCCTGGAAAGCATGTAATTCCTTTTAGCCTGCATTACCGGCCGGCGACATTCCCCATCTCTTGAGCTGCTTAGAATTTTATAAGTAAAAATACGTAATTATTTTTGCCATTTATTTTCATATTAATATAATGCAGGTATGTAATATATATACTTGTATACCAGCTAATAATGCCGGTTTCTTGTTCCCAGGCCAGGACCAGGATGGGTTCCGTTGACCGGAAAATTCCCGGAATCCATTTGGAGGAGAATTAAACTTAACTTATTTTTATCGCACTTAACGCACCTAAAGTAAACTAAAATTACCTGTTCGGCTATTAATAATTCATATTTGCGTGGAGGCTATCCACGATTATTTTGGGTGAACTAAGTAAAACCATCTAATAACCACTAACAATTCACACCATGAGTCATTCGAGTTTCAGGAAAAAGTTCTCCAGGATCCAGGACATTGAATACATGTTCGTGTGCAAGGGATTTACCGTTCTGGTTTTTCGCGGCGGCAACCAGGATGTGGTGGACATGCCTTTGTTTGAGATCGAGAGGGAGTTGGATCGACATTCCTTTTTCAGGATTCATAAATCCTATATCGTAAACCTTCAGAAAGTTCGCGAGCTGGAAGTCAATGATTGCAAGGTAGGTATCCGGATGAACGGGCAAACCCTGCCCGTATCCCGCCGGAGGAAGCGGGCACTTTTAAAAGTTTTGGGTAACCGTAAGTAGCTGGCAG
>SLSG01000209.1 GCA_007130545.1 Bacteroidales bacterium
AGTAGTTTGTGCCTGGCCGGTTCGTTGGGAAAGTACAGATCCAGGTTGTTTAAAATACCCTCTTGCTTCACCTCCACGGTATCCCTGTTGAATAGTTTGGCCAGCTTGTCGAGCTCCTCCTGCTTTATTGGCCTGTCCACGAAAACAATCGCATTGCTGAGGTCGCCGCCTTTAATAAGGTTTTGGGAAAGAAGCATTTCCAGTTCATGAATAAACACAAATGTACGGCATGGGGCGATTTCTCCTGCAAAACCGGAGATGTGGTCCATGCTGGCATGCTGGTGCCCCAGTACATCCGAGTTGTAGTCAATCAGGCATGTGATGCGGTAATGGTCGGATGGCAGGGCTATGAACTCACAGTCTTTTTCCTCGTGATAGAACCGGATGGGCTCCCTGATTTCGAAAGCTTCCCTCAGGGCTTCCTGCTCAACAATCCCGGCCTTTTGGATGGCCTCCACGAAAAACTTGCTGCTGCCGTCCATGATGGGTATTTCAGGACAGTCCACTTCAACGACCGCGTTGTCCACACCCAGGCCGGTAAGGGCAGCCAGCACATGCTCTACGGTGGCGATCCGGATCCCGTTCTTTTCCAGGGTGGTGCCCCTTGAGGTGTCAACCACGTGCAAGGCGCTGGCCTCGACAATCGCTTCGGGCCCGATATCCTTGCGCAAAAATACAATGCCGCTGTTTTCCTTTGCAGGATGTATGGTCAGATCAACCATCTTCCCGGTATGCAATCCGACACCTTTAAGGTTGGCTGGTTTTTTCAGGGTTTGCTGCTTCACGTTCATGGTCAGACATTTGTGCCCCTCGGGGAAATGCCCGGGAGCAGGGTTGAACAGAGAGGCAAAGGTAAACTATTTTTTTAAAGCTTTTTTTCCAGTTCATCGATCCTGGCCACGATCTTTTCCAGGTTGCGAAAATGAATGAAGGCTTTTCTGAATTTGGATGCTTCAAATGCCGGGGCCCCCATGATGATCTGGCCGTCCTTCACATGGCTTGAGATTCCTGACTGGGCAGCGATCTTCACATCGTTCCCTATGGTGAGGTGTCCGCTTATGCCCACCTGACCCCCTATCATGCAATTGCGACCGATCCTGGTGGATCCGGCAATTCCGGTCTGTCCGGCAATGACCGTGTTTTCGCCGATTACCACGTTGTGGCCGATCTGTATCAGGTTGTCCAGTTTTACCCCTGTGTGGATCCTCGTGGACCCCATGGTGGCACGGTCAATGGCGGTTCCCGCTCCGATTTCCACATGGTCGTCTATGACCACGTTGCCAATCTGTTCCACTTTCTTAAAACCGTTTCCCCCCTGGGGTGCAAACCCGAAACCGTCTGCTCCGATTACCACATTGGAGTGAAGGGTGCAGCTGCTTCCGATCACACAATCGTCATAGATGCGCACCCCGCTGAAAAGGACCGTATTGTCCCCAATGGTAACGTTGTCGCCGACATGGCAATGCGGATGAAGTTTGACATGCTTGCCAAGCTTCACGTTTTCGCCGATATACGCAAAAGGCCCGATATAGACATTCTCCCCGGCAGACAGGTTCCCGGGTACGAAGGCGAGACCAGAAATGCCCTGTTTCTCCGGGATGCTGCTCTTGTAAAACGCCAGGAGCTGTGCAAGCGCCCCATAGGGATCCTTTACCCGGATGATGGTGGTTCTTATTTTCTGCTCAGGGACAAAATCCGCACTGACCAGGACAATACTGGCCCCTGTCGTATAGATAAACGGAGTGTAGACCGGGTTGGCCAGAAAGGTGATGGTGCCTGGCGTGGCTTCTTCGATCTTCGCCACCTTGCTTACCCTGGTCAGGGGATCTCCTTCTATTTTCCCGTCAAGGTAGCTGGCGATTTGTTCGGCGGTATATTCCATATAGATTTGTTAAGTTGGTTCGTTATGTTTTACTGTGAGACCGGGCCGACCGGGTTCGGCCTCCAGCTCCTTGGGAAAGCACAGAAAATGCTTTTCCACTTGCCGGGAAAGCACGCTGATGTTTAATTGGTCGCTTGCCTCCGCAATATCCGTCAGTCCGCCGTCCCTGCCCAGAATCCATATATTGCCCACCCCCGGGTCATAGGCTTTGTTCCGGGTAATCCCCTGTGCGGTAAAAAAAGCAGCATCTTCAGGGGGGATGTCGTACAGCTTCGAGATCTTTCTTCTTAGCGCATCCAGTGTTCCCTGTTGAAAAGGCTCTCTTTGGATCATTATTCGGAACAGTTTTCTGCTGGTCAGCTGGGTGCACAGCCGGTTCAGTACCTTGTCGGGATGATCCGTCCAGGTTTTTATGGCCGAGAAAACATCGTGATCATCCAGGCGGGAATAATCATCCAGAATGCTGCTATCCCGCTCAAAATCCACCCCCCGAAAGTCATTCCGGAGAAAACGCAGCAGGGGACCCTGTATGTGCATTGGCTCACCGGCGGCGGCCAGCTGCCTTGCCCGGCGAATGATTGCAGCCAGGTGCGTTTCTGCGGCAATGACCGTTTTATGCAGGTATACCTGCCAGTACATCAGTCTTCTGGCAATCAGGAATTTTTCAATGCTGTAGATCCCCTTTTCATCAATCACCAATTGGTTTTCCGAACAATTCAGGGTTTTGATAATCCGGTCCCAGCTGACCACCCCTTCAGAAACCCCCGTGAAGAAACTGTCACGGTTCAGGTAATCCATGCGGTCCATGTCGAGTTGACCGGATATAAGCTGGTGTAGGAACTTTTTTGGGTGGCGGTCACTGAATACCTCCATGGCGCCGGAAAGTGAGATACCTTGCTGCTGGTCCAGCCTTTCCATGAATAGGGTGGTCAGGGTTTCATGCCCGATGTCCCTCACCAGTAACTTTTCAAGGGCATGCGAGAACGGGCCGTGGCCAATGTCGTGCAGTAATATGGCCTGCAGGGTCGACACCGCCTCTTTCTCGCTGATCTCCTGCCCTTTGAAACGCAGAATTTCTATCGCCTGCAGGCAGAGGTACATCGCTCCCATGGCGTGGTGAAACCGGGTGTGGAGCGCTCCCGGGTAGACCAGGTGAGTCATCCCCAGCTGTTTGATGTAGCGCAATCTTTGAAAATAGGGATGCTCTATCAGGTCGAAGATGCTTTCATCAGGCAATTGAATAAACCCGTATACCGGATCGTTGAAGATTTTCAGCTTGTTGGTGGTATGCGTCGGCATGAAAGCAAAGGTTTGGGAGCCAGGGTTTCCTTTTTTGGCAAATTCAGGGGACTCCGCATCAAATATCGGTATTTTTTCGTTAAATTTGTTTTGCCCTGCGGATAT
>SLSG01000019.1 GCA_007130545.1 Bacteroidales bacterium
CCGCCTACGGCGAACCCAACTACAGGGTTTTCGGCAATCTGACCATCAAGGGAATCACACACGGCATTGCTTTTGATGCGGTGGTTGACCTGGCCGAAGAGTGGATGGAAGCCACCGCCGGGTTCAGTTTTGACCGTTCCCTGTATGAAGTAAGGTTCGGGTCTGGAAGTTTTTTTGAGGATCTGGGCGACAACCTCATCCTCGACGAGATCTTTCTGGAGGTGCACATCGTCGCATCCTTGTAAATCAATGCGGCCGGCTTCCTTAGGGAAACCGGCCGCATTGATATTCAAGCCTTAACCGCTAAAACGCTTTAAAGCTTATTCCTCATCCTCCCCGAGTTGCGCCTGGTCGGAAGTCCATTTGTAATTGTAAAGGCCTTCCAGTAGCCTTTTCTTTTTTTCCTCCTCGCTCAGGTTTTCGAATGAGGCCCTGGCTTCTTCGTATTTGCGCCTTTTTTCCTCTTCGATCTTGTTGATCTCAGCCATAAAGCCGGTCTCAATCCGGTTCCTCAGAAAGCCGTTGGCGACGGCCGGGAACAGCTCAAGCAACAGCTCCTCCTTTTCATTCTGGACAAGCTGTACATTACCGAATTCCTCCAGCACGGGATTTTCCTGCTTCTTATAGTCTTTCGGATCGTATGGGGTCTCTTTTGGGGAACCGGTTATCTGCTTGCGGAAGGCCGGGTCGACCGGTATCGGTGTCTTTCCGTATAATCCCTTCACCAGGTTTACGAACTGGTTGGAGTTGGTAGTATAGAAAGGTTTTCCGTTGTTTTCGTCGATTACACAATTCACGGCCTGCACCCCCACGATCTGGCTGGTCGGAGTGACCAGCGGCGGGCAACCGGCTGCGAGGCGCACGGTCGGGATGATCTCCAGAACCCTGGGCAGGAGTTTTTCCAGTTTCAATTGCTTTAATTGGGCAAGCATATTGGTGTACATGCCCCCCGGAATTTCTGCGGCCCGCACATTCTCATTGGGCGGCGGGAAATTGAAGTACTTTTCGATGGCCTGCGTGGTTTCCAGCAGTTCCCTTTCCCTGCGTTCATTGGCCAGATCTATGGCTTTGTCAAACAAAGCATCCACCTCTTTGGGCAGCTTGTCTTTGGTAATGTCAAATTCCAGCGGGAATATCTGGTAGGAATCAAAGGCCGCCAGTTCCTTGCGGATCTCCAGCAATTCCCTGTTGATCTTCACGACGGCATCAAGGTTCACCCCGGTCTCAATACCCAGTTTGTCGCAGAAGATCTGTACGATCTCAAAGGCCGGTGCCGCGGGTCCGCCCGCAAAATTCAGGATGCAGGTGTCTACGATGTCCGCACCGTTCATTATGGCGGTCAGCAAGGATGCAAGTCCGTAACCAGGCGTGGAATGCGTGTGAAAGTCGACCGGAATACCCACCTCTTCCTTCATCAGCTTGATGATGATGCCCGATTTCACCGGGGGGATCAGTCCGGCCATATCCTTGATCGTAATCATATCCGCTCCCATTTTCTCCAGCTCCTGCGCCTTGCGGACAAAATACTCGATCGTGAACACCTTGCCCGGAAGGGGCTTGCCTTTCAGAATGCCTTTCAGGCGGTCCCTTTTCCGGAATTTGGGGTCGACCGTATAGCATACGGTGCAATCGGCGATGCCCCCGTTCTCCTTCACGTATTTAATGGTCGACTTCATGTTGTTCACATCGTTCAGGGCATCGAAAATGCGCATGATGCCGATTCCCGACTGTACTGCATGTCTGTTGAAGCCCTCGATCACGGAGTCGGGGTAGGGGTTGTAGCCGAACAGGTTGCGTCCGCGCGAAAGGGCGGTCAGCTTTGAGGTGTCCCCGATTACGGCCTTGATCTTCTCCAGTCTTTCCCAGGGATCCTCGTTCAGGTAACGCATCACCGAATCAGGTACAGCCCCTCCCCATACTTCCATGGCATAAAAGCCCGCATCTCTGAAAAGGGGAAGTACGCGATCGACCTGGTCCTGCGTCATTCGTGTGGCAAAAAGGGACTGTTGGCCGTCGCGCAGCGTGAGGTCCCGTATCAATAACTTCCTGTTCATTTGTGTTTGAATTCCCTGGTTAAAAAAAAATTGGTGTCTCCCTGTGAGGTCTCCCTGTGAATAGAGGAGAACTCCCTGCAAAGGTAGACAATCTCCGGTTAATTGTGAAAAAAATAACAAACATTAAAAGGGGAAATCATCCATGTCTGACTGCCGTGGTCCTTCCCCTTGGTCAGGGGGAGTGGCCTCCTTGTGGGTGAGGTTGCTTTCGACATAAATGGCCTTGTATGGTGTGGTCGGACACGCATACTCGCAGGCCCCGCATCCGACGCAAAGCTCAGGGGTGACCTCCGGCAGGAATAGCCCTTCGTAAGGCACCATGTCCACTGCCTTTGTCGGACAATGCTCAGAGCATGCCCCGCAATCGGTCCGGTCAACCGACACAATGCAGCTTTCGACCATGAAACGGGCCACCCCGATCTGGATCTTCTGCTTGGATTCCTGCGTTTGTTTGGTGATCGCTCCAGTAGGACAAACCTCCGAGCATTTAACGCAGTCGTAATTGCAAAAATTCTTGTGGAAATCCAGCTTAGGCTGCATGAACCCCTCCAGTCCGTAATCAAAAAAGGACGGCACGATGACGTTTGTCGGGCAAACGCTCACGCACAGATAGCAGGCGATGCATTTCCCCGTGAAATGGTCATGGCTGAGGGATCCGGGCGGGGTCACCGGGTTCTCCGTACCTGTGGGTACCATGCCCGGTTCACTACCGCCCTGGGATTTCCCGGATTTTTTAAATAACGGGATACTTAGCAGGGCGGCACCCAAACCCAGCAGGAACTGCCGTTTGTCCTGATCACCCTTTTGGGTCCCCGGCCTCTTTTGTGGTTTTACAGCCGAAATGGGGATATAGGTAAGCCCCTGGTTCGGACAGGCATCAAAACAATTGAAACAGCTTACGCAGCGGCTTTGATCCACCTCCTTTGTCTTGCTGTTGATGCACTCAGCCTTGCATACCCTTTCACAGCGGCCACAGAAATTGCAGGCCTCATCCCGGAAACCGATCTGGTACCGGGACTGGGAGGCGATCAGTCCGAGCAGGCTGCCTGCCGGACACAGCGTATTGCAGAAAAGCCTTCCCCTTAAAGACGCCATGATGGCCACGGTCAGAAAAACGACCGCCGAGACCATCAGCACATCCCATGGGAGGGTTTTCACCATCATGGGTGCCACAGAATAATTCCCGCGGGCCTCCAGGAAGATGGCCA
>SLSG01000136.1 GCA_007130545.1 Bacteroidales bacterium
AGAACAGGAAAAGGGTGTTTTACAACGGACTGGCATACACCCTGGGCAGGGCGATCAGCTATACCACACTGGCCGTGATCCTTTTTTTCGGGGCCAGCCAGTTCAATATTTCCAATATTTTCCTGGGTTGGGGGGAGCGCTTGCTCGGACCGGCCCTGATACTGATCGGACTGTTCATGCTGGGGGTGCTTAAGATCAGGATCCCCGGACTGTCAGGAATGATGTATAAGGTCGAGGGAAGCCACAAGAGCAGCATCTGGAGCGCATTGCTCCTTGGAATCATATTCGCCCTTGCATTCTGCCCCTACAGCGGGGTGCTTTACTTCATGATGCTGATCCCGATCACCATTGCCAGTCCGGGCGGACTCTACCTGCCGGTGGTGTTTGCGATCGCCACGGGCTTGCCGGTCATCCTCTTTGCATGGATGCTGGCCTTTGCGGTAGGGAAAGTCGGAAAGCTTTACGACAAGGTAAAGGCCTTCGAGTTTTGGTTCCGGCGGGTGGTTTCCGTGGTTTTCATCCTGGTCGGGATATACTACATCTACTTGTTGTACTAATGCATTCACGATGGAATTTAAAAAAGAAATAAGGATCCTGGTCGCCATGGTGGCCGTCTTTCTGGCCATTTTTTACATGCCACTGGAGAGCAGGGTTTTCCGCACGGCCATCGACGCCACGCTCGACCTGAGCAGGTGGTATGCACGTGAACATGTGATCCTTTGCCTGCTGCCGGCATTCCTGATCGCCGGGGTCATCTCTGTCTTTGTCAGCCAGGCCTCGGTCATCAAATACTTTGGGGCCAACGCCAAAAAGTGGGTCGCCTACACGGTAGCCTCGGTTTCGGGAACCATCCTTGCGGTTTGTTCCTGTACCATCCTGCCGTTGTTCTCAAGCATCCACAAACGAGGAGCCGGACTCGGTCCCGCGGTGGCTTTCCTGTATTCCGGTCCGGCCATCAACATCCTGGCCATCATCCTGACGGCCCGAATCCTTGGATTTGAAATCGGACTGGCCAGGGTGATCGGTGCGGTCGTATTTGCTGTCCTGACCGGCCTGATCATGGCCACGATTTACCGCAAGGAAGAAAAGGAAAAGGCCGAAGCGCAAATGAATTTCCCGGAGGTCCCGGAAACCCGTCCCCTCTGGCATACCGCCCTGCATTTCTTTACGCTGGTGCTGATCCTGGTATTCGCCAACTGGGGTAGCCCGGCCAGCGAAGACACCTCCAGCCTCTGGTATATGATCTGGTCGAACAAATGGCTCATTACCGGGGTGTTCGGACTGGTCCTGGTTTATTCCATGATCTACATCCTGAAGATGAAAACCTGGCAGGTGCTGACCGGCGCGGCCATCACCCTGGTCAGTGCCCTGATATTCGCAAATCCGCTGATCAGCATGGTGATCGCCATCGCCGCCGTGGCCACAATCGGCCTCACGGATAAGTCCGCCGACGGAGAAAACCGGGAGTGGATCCTCTCCAGCTGGGGTTTTACCAAGCAGATCGTGCCCCTGCTGGCCATCGGGGTGGTGATTGCCGGCTTCCTGCTGGGGTCCACCCACGGCGACACCTCGATACCCGGCGTGGTCCCGAACCAATGGGTAGCATGGCTTGTAGGCGGCAATTCCGTGTTTGCCAACTTCTTTGCCTCCATACTGGGAGCATTCATGTATTTTGCCACGCTGACAGAAGTACCCATCCTCCAGGGTCTGATGGCCTCCGGAATGGGTAAGGGGCCTGCCCTGGCCCTGCTGCTGGCCGGACCGTCACTCTCCTTGCCAAACATGCTGGTGATACGCAATGTGATGGGGACCCGGAAAACCCTGGTGTATATCAGCATTGTCGTGGTACTGTCTACCATTGCCGGACTGATTTTCGGGAGCCTTTAGGGTTCAATGAACCAAAATACTGCCCGGGTGTTATACTTGCAATCCGATTTTGCTAAACAAAAACACATCCGGCATGCGGCCTGTCATCCTCTTTTTCCTGCTCTTCGCCTCCACAACCGTTCTGGCACAGATCCCCACCCATATCCCGACCGACCGGGAGCCGGTGGCCTTTTTGGAATCGACCGAGAACATCATATTGTATATCGTCCTTCCGCTGTTGATTGTCGGACTCTATTTCCTGTGGAGGCGCAGACTAAGGAAGGAGCAAAACAAAAAATAAATATATTCCCCCAATATGGAAAAGCACTTTGTAACAATTAAAGCCATCGACCATGTGACCCACGACACCCTCAGGGTGATCACGGAAAAACCCGGGAACTACTCATTTGTCCCCGGGCAGGCGACTGAAATGGCAATCAACAAGAACGGGTGGCAAAACGAGAAGCGTCCCTTTACGTTTACCTCCCTGCCGGAACAAGACCACCTGGAGTTCATCATCAAAACCTACCCGGACCATGACGGGGCAACCGACAAACTGCTTGATATGAAAGCCGGGGATGAACTTATCCTGCACGAGGTGTTCGGTGACATCCGGTACAAGGGAGAGGGCATTTTCATTGCAGGCGGCGCCGGAATGACCCCTTTTCTGTGCATACTGCGCGACCTGCACGAAAAAGGACAGGTAGGCAACAACAAAATGATCTTTGCCAACAAGACCACCGCCGACATCATTCTGAAGGAGGAGCTGGAGTACCTCCTGGGCGACAACCTGGTACATGTCCTGTCAGAAGAAGAAAAGGAGGGGTATGTCCACGGCATGGTCACAAGGGACCTGCTGGAAAAACAGCTTGACGGGTTCAAAGGGCATGCATACATCTGTGGCCCCCCACCCATGATGAAGGCTGTGGAAGAACAGCTTGCAGAACTCGGCCTGCCGAAAAGCCGGCTGGTCAGGGAAGCCTGGTAGTTCTTTGGTCAGGGAAGCCTGGTAGTCCTACGGTTTGATTTTATTGTACAGGGCGGTGAGCTTATCCCGGTAAATTTTCACCCACTCCTCCTCATGCTCCGCAATGGGCTTGACAGGGATCAGGTCCAGCACCTCTTCCATTGAATAGGATGAAAACATCGTGTGTACAGTGCCGTTCACCATGGCCGGCAAAGCCTCTTCCAACTCCTTTTCGGTCAGGCCGAAGGAAAGCCCCAGCTCATACATGGCATACAACTGGAACCACAGGTAGGTGGGACCCATGCCGGTAATGATGGCGTAACCCTCGATTTTTGATTCCGCAACCTCCGGCGAAACCCCGAAGTTTCCAAACAGGACCAAAAGCCGCTGTTTCTCTTCTCCGCTCAATCCATCCGGGAAACAAA
>SLSG01000134.1 GCA_007130545.1 Bacteroidales bacterium
CATTAGCCAATAGCCAACACCCAAAAGCCAATAGCCAATAGCCAACAGCCAACACCCAACACCCAACAGCCAACAACCAACACCCAATAGCCAATAGCCAACACCCAACAACCAACAACATGGAACAACAAGATATAAAGATCGGAGCAAAGGTGGAGCATCCCCAATTCGGGGTAGGCATTGTGACCCGCGTGAACCTGACCACCACCCGGGTCTTCTTTTTGAACCGCGGGGACAAGGAGATTGCCAATAGTTTTCAGGGGTTGAAGCTTCTAGAACCCTCTGCAGCAGAAGGCGGCGGAGGCGCTCACGGAGGTGGGGGCGGCATCAGCCTGGCAGACCTGGAAAAGGTATTTTCAGGGGTGCTTAGGAGGTATGCTGACTTCCCGGAACTGGTTGAAATGGGCGACCGCTGGAAAAAGGGGCTGATGATCCTGAAGCCAGGCTCACCAGAGCTAAAGCCCAGGGAGATACCCATCGAATCATTCTTTCACAAGGTCGTACTGGTGCGCGACCGCCTCCGGGTGCTTGAGCAGCGGATCAACAGCAATGAGAAGCTGGAAGATGAAGAAAAGGTCAACCTGCAGCAATACATTACCCGCGTATACGGATCACTGACCACCTTCAATGTACTGTTCAAGCACAAGGAACAGCATTTTATAGGGGACAAGGGTTCAGGTGAATAGGGCCAGCCTTGGCCTGTCATTTAAGCCCGCCGGGTTAAACACGGGTTAAACACGGGCTCGGGAGCATGCCTGGTCAGCCAGCCTCATGCCGGCGGTTGAGGTATTGTTAAAATACCAGTGCGTACAAAACGCCGAGTACACCGATTGTGGCCAGGGTGTAAACCACTTTTTCGGGCATGATGCCATGGCTCTCACGTGTCTTGCCGAAGATCCAGAACACCAGCGGGTGCACAAGGAAAGGCATTGCAAAGACAAATGCGATCAGTCCGGCTGAGTGTTCCCCGAACATCCCTCCCTGGATGGCTGCAAAAAGACCGAAGTGGGAAATCGCGGAGGAATTGGCCATGACGGTATCGGCAAGCGGCATCCCCCCGATTGTCAACAGGATGAATCCGCCGAAAACCGCCGTGAGCTGCCATCCAAGCGAAAACATCATCAGCCCCTTGATCTCCACGGAATCCTTGCCTTTGGCACTTCGCAGCGTGCGGAAAGACAGGATGGTGATCAGGATGCCGGCAGCCAGCACGATCAAGGCGTAGTGTGTCAGCAGATGTCCGGCAGCCACACTGGCAGCGAGGATGGAGAACACGAAGATGTGTCCGATAAATGGCACGTTGATCATGATGGGGGCGCGTACGGCGGATTCCACGCCGAAGTCCCCTGCAGTACAGGCACCGGTCAAACCCGAATGTGACAGGGCGCCTGCCATCCCGGGCGCCAGGTTGCGAATATGGTTGGAACGCCCGACCAGAATCAGCAGGGCCAGTCCGCCAAACATCCACATCAGCTGGCCAAAGAAGCCAAACGAGAGTACGGCGGTCATGCCCGAGAGCATGAAGGCATCGGCAATGCGGGAACCACCTACCATGAAGTTGGCCGCCAGCACCACCGGAATACCAGCAAAAAGCAGGGCGCGGATGGTCGGACCAAACCGCCATCTGGACAGCAGGGCGCCCAGGATCACGGAAATGATCATGGCAAAGAAAATCTCCGGCAGGGCAATGGTGGGCCTGATCCATTGGGCGATGTAGTAGGAGGCGATCAGAATTCCCAGGATTACTGCCGTTTCAATGATCCCCTTGCGAATATAGACGGCCTTGTTGTCAATTTTGGCGCGGTAGTCTATCAGGATAATGGAAGCCACCAGTCCAAGGTAACCAAGCAAAGGATAGAATTTATCAATCATCTCCCCGGTCTCAAAGCCCACGATGGCCCTTTTCAGGGATTCTATTCCGATCAGGATGAAAAAAGCCCGGATGATGAACATGAACTGGGTGAACTTGGTACCCAGAAAGATTTCCTCGGTGGATTGTACCACAATGTCTTTCTTGTCGATCTTCTGCCCGGCAACGATCTTTTTGATCTCCTGTCCGCCTACAAAGAATGAGGCGATCAGGGCGGTAATGGTCACCTTGCTGCTAAGGTCCATGACCGGGAATTCCGGAAGACCCGGTGTGGCCAGTCCGCTGTTCACCAATATCAGCCCCATGACCAGTCCGAATACCACGATGATCAAAATAGGGGAGTAACGTGTGCCCGCTACGAAGGTCCGGCTGACAAGGACCATGGAAATGACCATCAAAAAGGTGAGGAAAAACTGGTTCAGGATATGTGCGTTGGCGATCTGGTCGGTTAATTGTTCCATCGGTTGTTGGTTGGGTTTTTTTGGCGAGGGCAAATATAAAAAAAGCTGCCGGAATTCCGGCAGCTTTTTTTTCTCGGCCAATTTGCCCGTTTTCCCTGTATGGGGGAAAGGGGGCCTGGCAAAGGGTTTAAAACTTGAGGTCCACGCCCACAGCGAACACCAGGTTGCTGCGGTCGTATGTTTCCTGGTAGGAAAATCCTGCGCCCATGAAATCCTTTTCGTGGGTGACATACTGTGAAAATAGTCCGCCAAGGTTAACGGCAATCATATCGCTCAGCTGAACCCTGAATCCTGCACCGAAAGTATTGGTGGATAAACTGTGGCTCTGGTCACTGTGATAGAGCTCGCTCACACCCGTTTGTGTCCGCAGGTAGCCTGCACTGACCAGGAACATCGGACTGATTCTGAATTCTGCGCCAAGTCCTGCCTCCCAGAAGTTGTTATCGATGATCTCCTCGTTGGTATAAAAGCTGGGCGTGCCGGCAGACCAGCTTCTGATTTTTCCGTAATCTGCGCTTTTATCAAAGTAGTAATGCAATCCGGAGTGCAGGGTAATGCGGTCGGTTGCTCCGAAGCTCACCCCTGCCGATAGCATGGAGGGAAGATTGCTCGGAATTTCCATTCCGTCGGGATATACCCCAAGGTCATCCCTGTCGGTCTGGTTTTTCACTGTCAGGTTGGTTTTATGCTCATATTTCAGAGCCACGTTCAGCCGTTCAGAAAACCGGAAATGCACCCCGAAAATGGGTGCAATGCTGGACCCCTTCTGGGTGACATCCACCTGCTTATTCTCGGTCATGGCTTGGTTGGCCTGCATTTGGGCCTGCATGGCCTGGAACTGGGGAGTGGCCTGGGAATATGCTCCCTGGATCTGTTCGATGGTCAGTGTAGCTGGATTAATCTGCGGGTTAATCAGCGCAAAGCCGCCCGAAACCGACAGGGCCTGCTCGGCTGTAAGAAAGCCCATGGAGACCGCCTGGTTGAGGGTCAATCCGCCACCCCCGCCGGCAACGATTGGCTGCAGGGAGGTGGCCACCCCTGAAAGCTGGCCAAACAAGCCTGACATCTGTGAGAAAAACCCCGGTGCACTGATCATCGCAGAACCATTCAGTCCCAGTACGGGAATTGCAGGGTTGATCTGGATATTCTGTAAGTAGCCATTGTATGTGTTGGTGGCGGTAACATACCTTAAGCCGGCAGCCACCGAGACCACGTCATTAATGGCGTAAGATGCCGTACCCTGAAAACCCCAGTACAGGGACTGGGCATCAAAATTGGTAGAAAAGCTGTATTGTGTGGTGGGAATCCCGGCAGCGGTCAGCATGCCGGGCAAAACGGAAACCTGCTGCTCAAAGGAGGGCAGTCCCTCTTCGAACAGGGCGCTCCCGCCGCCGCCGATAGGGTTCATTCCGACAGAAAAAGCAAAGGGCCCCTGTTTGTAAGTCAGGTAAGCGGAGGGAAAAACAGGTGCGGAAACAGTCCCTTCGAACTCATTGCGGTTCATGCCCGGGAAAGTCGAATTGATGGTACGCCTTTGGGCGATGGTCTGGTTGCTTAAAGAAATATGGAAACCATCCTGCAGAAAGGACAGTCCTGCCGGGTTGTAGTACCCCCCTTCCGGTCCGATAATGGCATCAAGAACAGGCATCCGGATATAGGACGCACTTTGGTTGGTGTTGGTCACCAGACCACCGGCCTGGGCCATGAGTGGAAGGCCTAAAACAAAGAGAACAAGGATTTTGAGACTCCGTTTCATAAGTTGAGGTTTTTGTAAGTATAAATGGTTCTGGGCTTGTGTTTGCGTCGCGAAAATACGAATTATTCTCACATCCCTAAACAAACGTTTACGCGGATTGATTATTGTCCTTCATAATATTCTTATTATCAGCGTGTTATGCTTGTTTTTTAATTGCCAAATCCACCAGGTTGGCGCTTTGTCAGTAATTGAAACTGCTTCCGCCAATGAACTCCCGGAGGATGGAAGTGGGAGGAATGTCGGATGGGTTAATGGGTACCAGCAAGGAGAGCAGGCGATTGAGCCTTTCAGCTTCCCTGCGGGCATGGGGGGTGGTGGCATTTTCCACTTGCAGTATCTGTGGGGCGTAGAAGGCAAATACGGCAATCTCATAAATCAGGGCGGAATTTAATATGGCATGGGCACTTTCCTGGAACGGAAAGATGCTTTGGTATTCATTCTGCATCACGTCCGGCCAACGCGTGATGGTTTCGTTGAAGTCGTATCCCCTGAAAAGGTGGTCCCTGACCAGACGACGGATCAAGCGGTGATCTGATGTGGAGAAAGGAAGGTGGTCATGGATATTCAGCGTGGTCAGGGCCGAAACGTAGAGTCGGTATGACTCCACGTCCATGACCTTCTTCCAGAGCTCCGGGTTCAGTCCGTGTATACCTTCCACAATGATATAGGTGTCATCGGTGATCCGGGTCGGCTTTTCCCCCGGAACGGGTCCCTGGCCGTCGAAATGGTATTTTGGGAGGCAGACATCCTTCCTGGAAAGCAGGTCATGTATGTTGTCCATGAACAGGTCCAGGTCCAGTGCTCTGAGTTGCTCAAAATTTTTCATTCCGGTTGCAGGGTCGTCCGGTATGTCTGTATGGGGAAGATAATAATTGTCGAGCGACAGGATCAGGGCTTGCTTTTTGATCGCCTTGAGTTCAATGGCCAGCCTGTTGGCCGAGGTGGTCTTCCCGGAAGAAGTGGGGCCAGCCAAAAATACAACCCTGGGTTTCAGGGGATGTGAAATGATGTTGTCGGCAATGCGGGAGATCCGGCGGGCCTGGTAAACCTCTGCAATTTTTATGAATTCCGGCAACCTCCCCTGGGAGATCACATCATTCAGTTCGGCGAAGCTGGAAATGCCGAGAAACTTCATGGTCTCTTCCGACTCCTCAAACCTGCGGAAATATTTGCTAAGTTCGATGCGCTCAGGCATGACCCGCTGGTAGAATTCCTGGTCTGTGATCAGAAAAAACCCCTTACGGTATTTAAACAGACTGAAGCCGTGCAGCCTGTCATAGTTTTCCTGCACATGCTCCAGCAGCAATTCACCGCATCCGTTCAGGTGGGCCAGTTGCAGACCGGCCAGTGCATGCGCATTGCCCTCCCTTGATTGCAGCAAGTGGACGATGTCCGGCCGGCGGTTGGTCTCAAAATAGTCAACCAGGTCCTGTTTTGAAAGGGTCTGCTGCCTGAATCCCATGTCTGAACGGAGCATTTTTTTTACCTCATCCTCTATCCGCTGTAATTCCCTCACCTTTACATCATAATCGGGGAAGTACCCGTAGACACCGCCTGGCACGCTGTAGGAGATATAATAGGGTTTGTTGGGCAACACCTCTCCGGACGCCTTGTTGAAGAGCACCAGCATGGGCTCCATAATGTCCCTGAATGATCGTTTGATCGCATCAGGTTCTGGACGTTTTTCAGGCAGGGGAAGTAGTTCCGGCATGGACACAAAGATATGGACACAAAGATAAGGATACAAAGATAAGGGGATTTGGTCAAATCCGGGAATCAGGCTCCGAACCCCTTTAGGTGGCCGTTTAGGGCTTCAATTTGGTTTGTGAATCTGAGAAAATTCATGTAGGTTTGTTATCGAAATAAATAGACTTAACCATTTTAACCTGCCCAAAGATGATCGACCTGAGTACAACCTATATGGGGCTTGAGCTGAAAAGTCCTGTTATTGTCGGAAGTTCCGGCCTGACCAAGAACATCGCCAGCCTTGAAAAAATCGAGAAGTTCGGGGCCGGGGCGGTGGTGTTGAAATCTTTGTTTGAAGAGCAAATCAGGTATGAGATCCACAAGGTGTTCTCCCATGATGATATGCAAAATGCATATACCGAGGCGGAAGACTATATAAAAAATTATGCCAGGGCCCATACCCTTCATGAGTACCTGGATTTCATCCAGGAAGCGAAAAAACGGGTTGCGATGCCTGTCATTGCAAGCATCAATTGTGTCTCCGGAACCGAGTGGCCTGCCTTTGCGAAGGAAATTGAAGCGGCCGGTGCAGATGCCCTGGAGCTGAATGTTTTTCTGTTGCCGGCAGATGTCGGACAGGAAGGAAATGCGTATGAGAAAGTCTATTTCGATGTGATCGAAAATGTGAAAAAGCAGATTTCCATTCCGATAGCCTTAAAGGTTTCATCCCATTTCTCCGGTCTGGCATCGATGCTGAAGAAGTTGTCGTGGACAGGCATAAAGGGACTGGTGCTGTTCAATCGGTTCTTCAACCCAGATATTGATGTGGACAAACTCAAGGTCGTTCCCTCGAACCTCTACAGCAGTCCGGAGGAAATCAGTACTTCCCTCCGGTGGATCGCCATCATGGCAGGGAAGGTGCAATGTGACCTGTGCGCATCCACCGGAGTGCATAACGGCAAAGGAGTGATCAAACAAATCATGGCCGGAGCCCAGGCTGTTCAGGTATGTTCAGTATTGTACAGGAACGGACTGTCTTACCTTGAGTCCATCCACCAGGAGATGAAGGAATGGATGGAGAAAAACCAATATCAAAATCTGGCACAGTTCTCCGGCAAAATGAGCCACCTGAATGTGGATTCCCCGGCTGCCTACCATAGGGTGCAATTCATGAAGCATTTTGCCGGTATAGACTAAAAAGGCATTGCTGCAGTTCCAGGCTTTGATACTGGTCAACCGCTCAGTTCATGCACTGGCAATTTCATTTTGAATTTTTAACAGTTAATGTTTGGTCAGAAGCAAATATGTATATATCTTTATGCTTTGAAATAAATCAATCGAAAACATAAAAAAATAAATCACATGTCACAAAAAAATAACCGGTCAAAACAGAGCCTGCGACCAATGCTTGTAGCCTTTGGTGTAATCGCAGTTTCGGTATTCGGACTGATGATGATCGATCGCGGGAATTCCACAGGCAACTCCTCCAATGGTGCCTCCATCATTGCTGACAATTCTGAAACCGGAATGCCTGCCGTTTCCACGGATGCATCAGCAGCAGCTGAAGGCAAAGTGCAGATTCTAACCACCTCCAATTTTGAACATATGGTGTCGGATGGTGTTGTGCTGGTGGATTTTTGGGCAACCTGGTGCCCGCCTTGTCGCATACAGGGTCCCATCGTGGAGGACCTGGCAAAAGATATGGGAAACAGGGCGGTCATCTCAAAACTGGATGTGGATGACCATGGGAGCATCGCTGCTCTTTACCAGGTCCGGAGCATTCCGACCCTGATTATTTTCCGGAATGGAGAACCTGTAAGGCGTTTTGTAGGGGTGCAGGAAAAGGAAACCCTGGCACAGGCCATTCAGGAACTGCTTTGAATTCATTGATAAAATTTATATAAACGCAATCCCAACATGGAAAAATTAACACTGGAAGCTTTTAAGGAAAAAGTTTTTGATTTTGAAACCAACAAAGAATGGAAATTTGAGGGCGACAAGCCTTGCATTATTGATTTTTATGCCGACTGGTGTGGACCTTGCAAAATGGTTGCACCCATTCTGGAAGAGCTCTCCAAAGAGTATGAAGGAAAGGTCGACATTTACAAAGTGGATACGGAAAAGGAACGGGATCTGGCTGCCATTTTTGGCATCCGCAGCATCCCCAGCATTTTGTTCGTACCCAAGGATGCCCAGCCCCAAATGGCAATGGGTGCCTTGCCCAAACAGGAATTCGTCAAAGCCATTGAAGGCGTATTGAATGTAATGCAACCGAGTGGCGAATAAGATCCGGTATTATGGATACACAGCAAGAAACAAAAGGATTATCCGACAATAAATCAGGTAACGGGCAAACAAAACGCAGGTGGTTCTCTCCCCGGCAGCTAAGGCCCAGGCATTACCTGATGGCTGTCGGACTGTTTACGCTTGCCGGGGTGGTCGGGGGATATGCCTATTATGCCCTGGTGGGATGCAAGACCGGGGGGTGTGCCATTACTTCTTCTCCCGTCATGAGCGTGATATGGGGCGGCTTATTGGGGTACTTGCTGCCTGACTATTTCTTTAAGAAGGAAGAATAGGATCCCGGAACAGCCTGGCTATTTCGGGGTCTTTATCAGTAAATATACCCCCAATAGTCCGAAAACCAGGTTGGGAATCCATACCGAAAGGAATGGATGCAAATTGCCGTTGGTGGCAAAAGTCGTGGATACCTGCATAAACAATATAAAGCCAAAACTCAGCGCAATGCCGGCCCCCAGGTGCAGTCCGATTCCACCCCGGACCTTCCGGCTGGACAGGGACACCCCGATCAGGGTCAGTACCAGGGTGGAAAAAGGAAATGACAGCCTGCGGTGTTTTTCCACTTCATAGAATTTCACGTTCTCGGTTCCTTTCAGGCGTTCGTTCTCGATAAAACGTCGCAATTCCCCAAACCGCATCATTTCCATTTCTTTCAGGTCCTGAATGAAATCATTCGGAGTGAAGGGCAGCACCGTGTCCAGCCGTGCCCCGAACTCAAGTTGTTCCGTTAATCCTTCTAGCGTACGTACATTGTAGTTGCGAATGGACCATGTGGATGCAATGCTGTCCCACGACACATTGTCGGCCATCAGTTTATAGGTGAGTTCCCCGTCCTCAATTTTTTCCAGTGTGAACCTGCTGCCACTTCCCAGCCGCTGGTTAAAGGATTCCATATAGATAAATATGCCCGGCCTGATCTGCATGTGGATGTTGCGGTCCCTGAAGGTCTGCGGGTTACGTATATAGGTGTATTCGAAGGCCAGGCGTTTCTCGTTGGCCCGGGGAATCAGGAAGTTGGACAGGTAGGTGGAGAAAAGGGCCAATATCAGGGCCGAGACCAGGTAAGGCAGCAACAGCCGGCGAAAACTCACCCCGGAACTCAGGATGGCGATGATCTCGGAGTTGAAGGCAAGTCTCGATGTAAAGAATATGACAGCGATAAAGGTGAAAAGCGGGCTGAACAGATTGATGAAGTATGGGATGAAGTTGGCGTAGTATACAAACAGGATCTCTGAAAGGGGTGCCCTTTTCTCGATGAAATCATCGATCTTCTCAGATAGGTCGAATACAATGACTATGAGGATGATCAATGCGATTGCAAAGAAGAAGGTCCCCAGGAATTTCCGGATAATGTAAAGGTCGATCTTCTTCAGCATGCGCTGTGGTTCTTTTCGTCCAAAGATAAGCATCTTCTTGCAAACTCCTTACAGCCGCCTGGAGAGCCTGCCAACCATATCCTTTTTCCAGGCCCCGAAAGACCCGGCCAGAATCTGCCTGCGGGCCTCCCCGGTGAGCCAGAGATAGAAGCTCAGGTTGTGCATCGTGGCGATCATGGGTCCGAGCATCTCCCCGGCCACGAACAGGTGGCGCAGGTATGCCCTGGAATGGTGCCTGTCCACCCAGGACGTCCCGTCCGGGTCGATCGGGGAGAAGTCCTCCTGCCACTTTTTATTCCGGATATTGATGATGCCTTCCCGGGTGAACAGCATGCCATTCCGGGCGTTGCGGGTGGGCATGACACAGTCAAACATATCCACACCCAGGGCGATGCTTTCCAGGATGTTCTCCGGGGTGCCGACGCCCATCAGGTACCTGGGCCGATCCTTCGGAAGTATTTCACAGACCAGCCCGGTAATCTCATACATCATCTCTGCCGGCTCTCCGACCGACAAGCCGCCAATGGCGTTGCCCTCCCGGTCCCGGTCTGCAATATACCGGGCCGAATCCAGCCTCAGGTCCCGGTAGGTGCTTCCCTGCACGATCGGGAACAGGCTCTGGGTGTGGCCATACAGACCTTCCGTCCCGTCAAAATGCACGCAGCATCTGTCCAGCCACTCATGGGTCAGATTCATGGATTTTTTTGCATAGGAATGGTCGCATGGGTAGGGTGTGCATTCATCGAATGCCATCATAATATCCGCACCGATGACCCGTTGTATGTCCACGGCCTTTTCCGGGGAAAAGAAATGTCGGGAGCCGTCGATGTGTGACTGAAAGGTCACCCCCTCCCTGCTAAGCTTCCTTCGCTGGGTCAGCGAGTATACCTGGTAGCCTCCGCTGTCGGTCAAAAGGGGCTTGTCCCACCCCATGAAGCCATGCAATCCGCCGGCCTGGCGCAGAACGTCCAGCCCGGGTCGCAGGTACAGGTGATAGGTGTTGCCCAGGATGATTTCGGCCCGGACCGTATCGTTCAGGTCTTTGTGGTGAATGGCCTTTACGGTACCCCCCGTTCCCACGGGCATGAAGATGGGTGTCCGGATGGTCCCGTGGGGTGTGCTGAGGGTTCCGGCCCTGGCGCTTGAAGTCGGGTCTGTACCCTCGGTAGTGAATTTCATGGATCCGTTTTGGCATGTCCGCCCCCCAGCTCATGTCCTTGCCCGTCGGGGTGGATATTTTGTTCAAAGATAGAAACTATTCCAAAGAAGTGTAATTTTGTCTTTTTCATTCAGATGAACTGGTTGCTGCTGCCTCCGCCCGGATGGGCATGGCTTTTCTTCGGACTGTTTGCACTGCTTGCCTTGATCCAGCTGTTTTACTACTGGCGTTATTTCCGCCTTGCCGCCTTTTACCGGACCAGGCAAAAGCCCGGGTTCGGCGGACCCGTTTCGGTGGTCATTTGTGCACGCAATGAATACCATAACCTGGAAAAGAACCTGCCGCTGATACTTGGGCAGGACTATCCGGATTTTGAGGTTCTGGTGGTGGATGACGGGTCGGACGATGATAGTGACCAGTTATTACAGGGTCTTCAGTCAGCTTATCCCCAACTGAAGGTGGTCAGCCTCCGGGAGAATGTGAATTTTTTCAAGGGAAAAAAGCTTGCGCTGTCAGTCGGAATCAAATCTGCACGTCATGATCATGTCCTGCTGACCGATGCCGACTGTCGCCCGGCCGGGCCCCACTGGATCACCCGTATGGCGGATAACTTCGGGGAAGAGGTTCGTCTCGTGCTGGGATATGGTGCCTATGAGGCCAGGCCTGGCATGCTGAACCAAATGATTCGTTTTGATACATTTTTCATTGCCTTGCAATATTTTGGCTTCGCCCTGGGTGGAAAACCCTATATGGGAGTGGGACGAAATCTGGCTTACCACCGTGGGCTGTTTTATAGCGTAAAGGGGTTCACCTCACATTACAAGGTGATGTCGGGCGATGACGACCTTTTCGTCAATCAGGTGGCACGTCCCGGGAATTTTGGTGTGGAGATGCATCCCCACAGCCATACCATCTCCGCACCCAAGGCCAGCTTTCGCTCCTGGTTCAGGCAGAAACGCCGGCATATGTCGACCGGGAAATATTACAGGGGAAGCCACAAAAGGAGACTGGGCATATTCCATGCATCCCAACTGCTTTTTTACCCGCTGCTTGCAACTGCCCTGGCGACAGGCTGGAACTCTCTGGCCGGGCTGATCGTTGTCGGACTGTTTTTAATAAGGCTCGGCAGTGTATGCTTGGTTTTTTCCCGGTTTGCCCGAAAACTGGGCGAGAATAAGATTTTACAGTTTTCTTTGTTGTGGGACCTGCTACATCCCTTTTTTAATTTTATTTTTGTGTTCTCAAACTTAATGGGTAACACCAAAAGATGGCAGTGAACCGCAAGCTTACACCCAAAGGGACCAGGGATTACAAGCTGGTTAAGGATGCCCTGGATAAGGGCAGCCAGAAGGCTTTCTCTGAGCTTATGGGGCTTTACTGGGACACGATCTACTTCATGCTTCTGAAGATGACGGGAAACCGGGAGGATGCGGAAGACCTTACCATCGAGGCTTTTGGGAAGGCTTTCCGTTATTTGCCGCAATATACACCTGACTACGCTTTCAGTACCTGGCTGTTCAAGATCGCCTCTAACCATTGCATCGATTTTATCCGCAAAAAAAAGAAGAATATTCTTAGTTACGAAGGCAACGAGGAACTGGGAGACCCGGATTCCAAAGTCATACTGGCGGGGGATATGGAAAATCCGGAAGGGGAGTTGATCAGGGGACAGCGGATCAGGCATATGCGCCAGGTCGTTTCGAGGCTCAAGCCCAGGTACCAGGACCTGATCAGGCTGAGGTATTTCGAAGAAAAATCATATGAGGAGATCTGCGAAGAACTCGACTTGCCGCTGGGGACTGTCAAGGCCCAGCTTTTCCGGGCAAGGGAGTTTCTTTTCAATATTCTTAAAAACGC